>JAUQPV010000289.1 GCA_030550225.1 Acidobacteriota bacterium
GCCAAATCGTTTCGGCATCCGCATCGGTGACGCCCGCCTCGGGATAGGCGGCCCGAAAGAGGCGTACGATGTAGAGGGTCATACGTCGGAAGTCGTCGTCCAGTAAGGGCCAGAGGACGAGGCGGTGGGTGGCCGGGACCATCGCTCGCCAGTCCTCGTCGGCGACCTGAAAGACGGGCGTGGCGGCGATGAAGAGGCCGATGTGGGTCGGCCGTCGGTACGCATACGGAAGGGGTCGGACGCCGCTGTGGACGAAGCCGTAGGCGTCCTTGTACGCCTGGTCGCTCTTGTCCCAGGTCAGACGGGCGAGCCGGTCCGTCCCGGGGTGGTTCTGAGCCAGGGCGATCAGGCCCCTCAGCGTATTGAAGCCCCGGGAACGCTCGACCCGCAAGCCGACGTGGCCGACGGTCTCCGCCTCGTCGATGAGGAGCACGAGGCCCCGGTAGCCGAGGGCCCGGATGAGGGCCGACCAGCCGGAGAGGAGGTAGCACAGATGGTCGGCCGCCGTCGAGTGGTCCAGCCAAGTCGGCCACTGGCTCATCCGGCTGGCGTTCAGGTCGGCCCGGGAGTACATCTCCCCGGCCAGCCAAGCCCGGATGAGGTCGGCCCGTTCGGAGGTCCAGTCCCGACGGAGGGCCTGGAGGGCCCGACTGAGGTAGACGTGCGGCGGGTCCAGGACGACGTCCCGCTCGACGGCGTCGGCCAGGAGGTCGACCCACGTCCCACTACTCCCGTCGGGGCGAAGCGCCGTCAGGCTCTCGAGCAGGCTCCGGTAGACCCGCTTGGGCTTGTAGGGCGTGACCTCCAGGGGGTCCAGCTCGGCCCGAGCGACGACGAAGCCTTCCTGGAGGGCCAGATGGGCGACGTATTCCAGAAAGTGGGTCTTCCCCGACCCGTAGGGACCCTCGATGAGGAGACAGGCCCCGCCAACAGCCACGTCTGCCAGGGCCCCGCGGACGCGAGCGATGTGCTCGTCCCGTCCGAACGTGAGGTGCGGCACGTCGTCTCGGGGGACGACGCCGAGGCGGAAGGCTTCCAGAATTTGAAGGACCTGTGTCCGGTCGCCGGGGGGCGTCCATGCGTCCTCGACCTCGGGCGGGGCCTCGACCCACTCGAGGTCGATCGTGCGGACCCATACCCGCATGCCGTTGTGGAACAGGACCTGACTGTGAAGGCCCCCGTAGCGGACCCGCAGGATCACCCCGTAGCCGTAATCGGGATGGTGGACTCGGCGGCCGATGAGGGCCGTCGGGGCATCAGTACTCCTGCTCATCGCTGACCCGACGCTGGTCGGCCTGGAGGCTCGCGAGATGCTCCTGGACCCATCGGTCGGCGACGGCCTCCGTGAGGACGAAGGCTGGGTCCTGTCGCATCCGGTGAAGCAGGGGGATGAGACTCGTGATGAATACCCGGCGATAGCTCACGTCGGCGTAGCGGAGCTGGTAGACCTGCCGGGCGAGGACCTCGACATTCCCCCGGGTTAGCTCCGACGGCAGGAGCACCCCGTACGCCCGCTGGTAGAGGGCCGCTAACTTCTGACCGAGCTGGACGAGGAAGGGGATCGGCTCGATGGGAAGCCGCTCCAGGTAGATCTTCACGCCGGTCGGCTCCCACCGGGAAAAGACCGTCTGAAGCCGCTGACGTAGGGCCTCGTAAGAAGGACCCGGCCGGTCCGTCAGCATGAACTCGTCGGGCACGGCGTAGAGGGTCAGGACGCTCGGGAAGCGACGCTGGCCGCACTCGTCGATCCACTGCCGGAGGTTGTCCAGGGCCGTCATGACCTGCCGCGTATGGCTGATGCTCAGGGCCCGCTCGGCTTCGTCAAACAGGAAGACCGTCCCGCTCAGACCGATCTCCCGGATCCACTGCGCCAAACTCCGGGTCCACCGGAAAGCCGTCCGGGGCGTCAGGGTCTCGACGACCTGGGCTTCCCGGAGACGGGCGTCGGCGGGGTTTTCGCCCTTCAGCCACTGGACGAACATCAGGAACCGCTCTTCGTCGTCGTCCATCAGAGCCTCCAGGGCCTGGGCCATCGCCCGACGGAAGGACGTGCTCTCCGTACCCTGAATCCCCTGGAGGAGGCTCCGAAACCGGCGACGGGCCTCCCGGGCCTCCAAGCCGGCCAGGCCCCACCGCTGTCGAAGCCATAGGAATGTGTACCGCAGGAATGCCTCGATCCCCCGGTTGTAATATCGGTCCTCCGATAAAGTCGCCGGCCCCAGGGGAAAACGCAGGTTCTGAGCAATCGCCCGGTAGACCTCGTCGAGTTGGTGGAAGGGGCATTCCGTCGGACTCAGGGGCACATAGGCGACGGCATAGCCGAGGGCCTCGGCCATGTTGCGGACACAGTACAGGAAGTGGGTCTTCCCGCCGCCGTAACTCCCGACGACGAGCTTAAAGCTGGAAACCCCGCTCGGCAGGAGGAACTCCAGGTACTCGGACCGGAGAGGCTCCAGATAAGCGTCCAGGCCGACCGTGTAGAGTTCGACGCCTTCCTCCGGCGGCGTGCCCGACTGCCCGAGATGGGCAATGACCTGTCGGGCTAAGGAGACTTCCGGGACGCTTGTTTGTAGAATTTCACTCACGGAAATCAGCCCTTTTGTCAGGAATGACCGGCTTAGCCTTCAGGATACCGTCTAACCGCTCTGAGCGGGCCTCATTTTTCTCGATCCACCATTCGACCTCCCAAAGCCGAGCGTGTTCCCAAACTTCAGGACGGCTCCAGTCCCGCCCCATGACGACGGGAATGACTCGAAGGTGAGGGAACAGATCGGTCAGGATGCGGGCCGTCTGGAGCGCGCGGTCGACATCGCGTTGATCGACCTGGAGGCTGACCTCTGCGACCAACAAAACCGGCGGCTGACCTTGAGGCTCCTTGTACCAGAGGAGGTCCGTCGCCCGGACTCGTCGGAATGCCTTCCAGTCTATCGTCCCCTCGGCGACGGCCCTTTCTAAAGCATCTTCCACGTCTTTCCGGAAATTCCTGCCGCCCCGGAAGATCCCAAAGGCCGCCCGCCGAATCTGCTCCTCGAACTTGGCCCCCTCCCGCTCGCCCCGCATACCTCGCAAAATTTCTGCCAGCTCATCCATTCGAACAGTCAGGTCTTTCTGAGCCGCCGCCAAAGCCTGAAGCTGGGCCTCCGTCCGCTTCTGGGCCTCTGCCAGCTCGTCGACCCGAATGGCCAAGACCCTCTGGGCCTCCGCCAGCTCGTCGACCCGGGCCGCCAAAGCCTGAAGCTGGGCCTCCGTCCGCTTCTGGGCCTCCGCCAGCTCGTCGACCCGAACGGCCAAACCCTCAAGCCGAGTGGTCAGACGATGCAACGCGTCCAGTATATCCCGCTGGAGAGCGAAGGATTGTCGAAGGAGTTCCGACGTAGCAGATCGGAATTCTTCCCACTCGGGGAAGAGGATCGACCTCAGCCGCTCCCGCCACTCGGGGTGCTCATTCAAGAGCTTCACCAAGTCCTCGAAGTCTTGTACGGTCAATGCCATGATCGCCTCAATTCATCAACTCGACGGATAAGGC
>JAUQPV010000290.1 GCA_030550225.1 Acidobacteriota bacterium
TCCGTCACTTCCCGTCGGGCCTCGTTGGGCTGATGATCGCCGTCGTCTTTGCGGCCGCCATGTCGTCCGTCGCGGCCGAGCTCAATGCCTTGGCCTCGACCACGGTCGTGGACGTGTATCGCCGCATAATCCGACGGACGGCCGACGAACGCCACTATGTAGTCGTCTCCAAGGCCGCGACCCTGGCCTGGGGGATTTTGGCCATCGCCTTTGCGGGGTACGCCCACCGCCTGGGGTCCCTCGTCGAGGCCGTCAACATCCTGGGCTCCCTCTTCTACGGAACGATCCTGGGCATCTTCCTGGTCGCCTTCTTCTGTAAAGGCATCGGTGGGACGGCAACCTTTCTGGCCGCCCTGGTCGCCGAGGCGGCCGTCGTCGCCTGCTTCCTGTGGACGGACATTTCCTTTCTTTGGTACAACGCTGTCGGGTGCCTCCTGGTCGTCGGCCTGGCGTACCCCCTGCAGGCCTTCCTTCGTAGGCGAACAGCGAATAGCAAGTAGCAAGTGGCGAATGGGGAATCCCCGTTCGCTATCCCGAACTGCCGGACTCCCGAATGGCCGGACTGCTGAATCCCCTACCCGGGCAGGACGGCCAGGATGTCCGGCAGGCGGTGGATGACGGCGTCTGCCGCCGGATGCGCCGCCGGACCCTTCTCGGCCGGTACGATCCAGACAGTCCGAAAGCCCAACTGTCGAGCTGGTAGGATGTCCTTCTCCAAAGAATCCCCGACGAACCAGCATGCAGACGGCGGGAGTCCCAGGCGGTCGAGGGCCCGCTGAAAGATCCGGGGGTCGGGCTTGGCAATGCCCTCGACCGTCGAATCGACGATGACGTCCAGGAAGTCCGTCAGCCCGAACTCCCGACAGACGTCGGCCAGGTTGCCCGGGAAGTTGGCCACGACACCCAGCCGATAGGAGCGGGCCTGGAGCTCCGCCAGGACGGACCGATTCCGACGGAGACATGCCGCCGCCTCTTCGTAACAGAAGTCGGCGACGGCGGCGACCCAGCGGGCGGCTTCCTCTGGGGCGACCGATGCCCCCGTGGGCGCCAGCCAGCCGAGAGCTTCCATTTGCAGGCGGACCTGGAGCTCTAAGAGGGCCCGAAAGGACCACCCCTGTAGGTTCCGGCCGGCCAAGACCCGCTCAGCCGCCACGAAGGCCGCCCGGAAGGGGTCCGGGTCGACAGGCCGACCGGCCTGTCGATAGGCCCGGGCGAATCGATCCGACCAGTGGAGGCCGTCGGCGTCCAGCGTACCTCCGAAGTCGAACAGGACAGCTCGGGTCATGACGTAGTCGGCAACTCGGGAGTTCGGCAATTCGGCAGCTCGGCAGTTCGGCAGTCGGCAGTTCGGGAATTCGGGAGACTGGGAGCGGACCGACCTGACAAGTCCGTCAGAATCTCCGTGGGAAGAGGCTTTTCGAGAATCGCTTTCAACGGACCGCAAGGCCTTTGAAAGCTTCAGGTATAGTCCGCTCACCGACCGATGGCCTCAAGTCATCCCATTCCGTTCGCCCGACTGCCGACCTGCCGAACTGCCGACTGCCGAACTCCCGAATTCCCCTATGACCCTATCAGTCCCGCCGCCTGCGCCCGCTGGAGGATGCGGTCGACGATGAAAGAGACTGCTTCTTCAACGCACGGCGCAAAGCTGGGCCAGTCATTCACGTCGATAATCACGACCGACCCCTCGGGCGTGATAATGGCGTCCCCGCCGTACACGTCCAGACCCAGGACCTCGGCGGCCCGCGTAGCCCAACGCCGCAGGGCCCCCGAGTCGACCGAGCGTCGAGTCCGTGAGTCCGGAAAGTACCAGAAGAAGAACGGCGTGCCCCGGACGGCGTAAAACTTTACGAGGTCCCCTGGGACATGTTCCTGGAGCAGGACCCGGTAGAGGCCTCGGCGGCCAAACTGCTCCAAGACGGCCTCGAGGTCTCGCGCGTCGTCGACCGCCACGACGTCGCCGGGGTCGGTCGCGTGGACATCCCCTCGCTTAACCCACAGCCGCCCGGCCTGGAGGGCCTGGGTCCCGCCCCCGGCCGATAGGGGGCTCGGGGGTGTTCCCGACCGGAGGTCCACAAACCAACTCACCGGTAGGGGAACGCCGGCGGCCTGAAGGAGGGGGATCATGCGGTTCCGATGACAGTTCCGGATGCTCTCCGGCGAGTTGACGACGACGCGGCCCTGCCGCTGGAGGGCGTCCAGACGTCGAATGCCCTCAGGACTCTGGGCCATCGTGAAGATGATTCGGGCGGGGACGTCGCCGCTGAGATCGGTCTCGTCCCGAATCTCGACGGTGTAACCCCGACGGCCGAGCTCCTCGGCTGTCTGAAGGAGGATGCGAGCGTCTTCCTCGACATGGCCCGGCGAGTACCGCGGGTGCCGTCGCACGCCCCAAAACAAAACCGTCATGGGGATTCTCTACTCCCCGTCACGCCGTCGGGTCGGCGCGACCTCCGGCCCAGGAAGCGCTCGGCTTCGGTCCGGTCCGTCGGGTCGTCCACGTCGATGATCCGAGAAAAATGATACCCCTGCAAGCGGTATCCGCTCTCAGCCAGAAGCCGGAGGAAGTCCCGTAAGCGATGGACGCCCTGAGCCTGAGCGGACTCCATCATCTGGAAGACACGGGAACTGAAGACATACAGGCCGCCTGTCACGCACGTCGCCCGGTCCGGCGGCGGGGCGACCTCCAGGATACGATGCTCGGCGTCGACCCGAATCCAGAGGGGGCGTTCGTCTTGAACGAAGGTCGTGCAGGCCAGGAGGCCGTCCCAGGAGACGTCGTCCGCCTGGCCAGCGGCCAGGAACGCCTGGAACTCGGCGGGGTCGGCCACGGCGTCGACGGTCGTCAGTAGAAAGCGGGGATGCTCCCGCAGGAAAGGGGCGAGGGCAAAGAAGCTGTGAAGCGAACCGGGCGTCGTCCGGACGACCCAGTGGACCGTCAAACGCAGGGGGCGGCCCTCGACATAGCGACGCACGGCTTCCGCAAAGGCCTCCCGGACGACGACGTAGACGACCCGGATACCACCCGCTTCCAGGAGCGCCAGCGTCCGACCGATCAGGGGCGTGCCGGCGACCGGAATCAGGGGCTTGGGCAGTTCAAATCCGGCTTGCCGGAATCGCTCGCCTGAACCAGCGGCTAAGAGACCCGCGACGTCGACCCGCATGCGTCCTGCCTGTTCGTGGGTAGGGAGCACGGCCATGCGCCCTTACACGGCGTGGCGTCGTGATAGCGTGACGGTAAGGGCCCAGGGCGGATAGCCGCCCATAGCGACACGACTAACATCTATGAAAGCGCCGGGCGTGTCCAATCCCGGAGGGATAGTCCCAAAGGCCCTGGGGCCACTCCTTGCCCATCCAGGACTGCCGACGGCCCAACTGCCTAATGCTTGAAAAATCGTGTTTTCCGGGCGATGGCAAGGTTTGTTCCGACGTCATTCTCACGGGCCGAACGGCTCTGCTAACTGGATTCTACATCTTACACCTTGAACGGCGAATGGCAAAGTAAGGTTTCCCC
>JAUQPV010000024.1 GCA_030550225.1 Acidobacteriota bacterium
TCCGACCCGGGGGCCGGGTCGTCTTCGTCGGGTACAACCCCGAGAAGGTCGCCCTGAACGCCGCCCGCATCATGTTCCGGGAACTGGAAATCGTCGGCTCCCTGGGGTGCCGGCCGGTCTGCTACCCGCGGGTCATCGACCTGGTCGCCCGGGGCCACCTGAGGCTTCAAGAGTTGGTCAGCCACCGGTTTTCCTTAGAAGAGATCAACCAGGCCCTGGACGTCCTCCGACGGGGCGAGGCCCTGCGAGTGATCGTCCGACCCTCATAAGACCATCGACTTGCTCGGGCGACCCAGTCCCCCTCGTCCTGAGGCCGGGGACCATCAACTGTGGGTTCCAGGCTTGTCTACGGTAACCCGGATTACCTATCCTGTATTTTGTGTTCTGTACCCCCCGTAGCGCTTAGGCACGTCAGGGTTGGAGCCGATGGATTCATGGAAGGGTTCTTGCCTTACCCTCTTCTATAAGGACAAAAGAGATGCCTGTAGCGCTGGTGTGGACGGGTTGGGTCGAGCGGGCTGAAGAATCGGCCCCACAAGGGCATCACTATCACGGAGCCTTCTTTCAGTGGCTTCGAGGGGTCGCCGAGGGAGTCGCTCAAAAATGGCATGGTCTTCGCGAGAAACCATTTTCGCTGAGCCCCCTCCTGCGTCTAACCCCCCGTGGACCCTGGGTATGGCGATGGACGTGGATGGTAGACGAAGCATCGGAAGAACATCTGCTTCAGTTAGCCTTTGAAGCCCTGGGGAAGGCTCGCTTTACCCTGGGCGGCTGGACCTTCGTCCCGGAAAAGCTGGAAATCTCCGGACACCCTTGGGCGGGTCGAGCCTCGTGGGAAAGCCTTCTCCAGCCTTCAAGTCCCTCTCGACTCATCCAACTGAATTGGCTGAGCCCTTACGCGATTCGCCACGGGACGAGGGATGTGTTTCTCCCAGAGCCCTCCATTCTCTTTAAGACTTACCTTCGCAGCTGGGAGGTCCAAGCGCCTCTGGAGATTCGTGAAGCTCTGATCGCCCCAGATCTATGGTTTTCCCATCTGGTCATCACCCGGTTTTCCCTGCAGACCCGCCCCTACCTGATCCGGGACCGCCGCCACACCGGGACAGTCGGTTGGATCCGCCTGTTCGTGCCGTCCGAGGTCCCTCAGGAAGTCCATCATACCTTGCAGGCCCTGACTCGGTGGGCCTTCTTTCGGGGAACCGGTCGCAAGACCACTCACGGGATGGGGACGACCATCCCAGGTAGGCAGAGAGGGAGTCGTAAATTATGGTCCGCTCTCGAAAATCCCTTTGGGAGGACGCCATCGCCCGGGTGACGCACAAGAGGCTCCGGAAGCTCCTCGAGTTGGCCGAGCACTTACAACCGCTGCTGGAAAAGAAGGCCGCCCGGGGAGAACCCCTCCGGCTCACCCGCCAGGACGTAGAAGACCTTCAGCGCACTTTGGGAATTAGCCGGGCGGCCCTGTACCGATATCGCAAAGTCCTGGAAGCCGTCGGCTGGCTGGGTGTTCCCCAAGTTCCCGGGACCTTAACCGACGTCGAACGAGAAGCCCTGGCCATCGCCATCGAGACGGTCCGCCCGACCTTTCCCCAGGTATGGGCTTTCCCACTCGAGCAGATAGCCCGGCGGTGGGAGCTGAGAACTCCCGAATATGTCGGTATCCTTCCGGAGCCTTGGACTCACTGGGGCCTTCGGGAACACCGAATTTTTGAGGAGCTCCTGATTGGCCTTCGGGAGGGTCGAACCCTTGAGGTGGCTTATCGTCCTCCGGGAGAAAGCCTCTTACGGTTCCGTTTCCGCCCATTACGGATATACCGCCGCCGCAGGGCCTGGTACGTGCAGGGACTATACTGGCCGCTCGAAGGGCCGAGGCAAGAAGAGGTTCGGATTTTGCGGGTTAATCGGATTTACAGCCTCAGGAAGACAGAGACGGTCGAGGCTCCCGAGCGGCCGGCGTATGAGCTGGACCGGCATTTTGAAAATGCCTGGGAGTTTCTGGGCGGGTCGACGACTCGGGAGGTCGTGTTCCGAGCTTTATCGGAGCGGGTACGGGACCTTATCGGGGAAGTCCAGTGGCACCCGACTTTTGTCGAGGACCCACCGGGGACCTTTCGGGTCCGGGTCGCCCAGCCTCGAGAGATGATCCCCTGGCTTTTGCAGTGGTTACCGGACATCGAGGTCCTGGAGCCTAAGGAACTCCGGAAGGCGGTCGCCGAGATTGCCGAGAGGGCGAGGGACCTTCACGGGGGGCCTCAAAGTATCAAAAATTGATATTTTGATATGCTTGACAAACAAGAGAAAGGAGCCTAAAATGGGGGGACGATAGGTTTACCGAGGAACTCGTCTCAAAACCCTCTCCCCGGGGGAGAGGGCTGGGTGAGGGCCTCGACCCGCCGGGATCAGGGACTTTTGAGGCGAGTCCGAGGAGAAAATATGCAATTCGGACGACCCGCCGAGGAATTTGTCGATTTCTTCATCCCTCAAGCCATCCGGCAGGACTATCACCTCAAACCAGCCAAATCCCGAGACTACGGCTACGCCCCCCAGAGCCTGCTGGCCCATATCCTCTCCGGCGTCCTCAGCGGAAGCGGCCTCTTGGATGCCCTCATCCAGGCCGACCCTCAGACCCGCTCCCGCCTTCCCGACCCGGAGAAAGACTGGCCAAAGATCATGGCCGCCTTCGCCTTGCACGACCTGGACAAGGCCCGGGCGGTATCCCGACCCGTTCAGGAGTTGTCCTTAGAGGATTTCCGACAAGAGCTCCAGGCCCTCGAGCTGGACAAGTTCCTCTCCTTAGGCCCGGATAACCTGGAAGAATTTTGCCGCTTCGTTAGGGCCGTCGCCACCCATCGGCGAGACCCGGACCGCTTTGACTTCATGCAGCTTCCGCCCAACCAGGGGCTCTTCCGGGAAGTCGTTCGCACGATGGACGAGCTGGCCTCGGCTCAGACGCTGTCCGAAGTCCAGCAAAGTGTGGAAAGATTCTTACGGCGGGTCTACCATCCCGATAGCCCGCTTGTCCGACCCTGGGCCTGGCGACTTCAGGGGTACATCCTTCCCCTATCTGCCCTGCTGTTGGACGTCGTCGCCCGGTACCTTCAGGAGCGATATAGCTGGGCCCCCGCCCTGGTGCATTCAGGCGCCTGGCTCGGCCTCCTTCCGGCCTCTGTGGACATCCGTCCCGACGAGGAATTTTATCGGGAGCTGGCCGACCGCTTTCTCGAAACGCTTTTGGACGTCCTGGAACGGGACGACGAGCTCCGCCCTGAGCTCATCGACCGGACCGATGCGAAACTCCCGCGCGTGGCCGACTTCTGGCTCCTGGGGGGGCCGGTCGGCCTCATGGACCGGCTTCGAGAAGACACCCGTTCCACCTTCAGAGACTCGAAGGGGCTGGAAAGGAGACTGAACGACCTGATTCAGAAGATGAGCCCCGACTGCCGGCCCGAGTGGTCCGACGTGATCCAGGCGCTTCAGGGCCATCCGGACCTAAGGCGCGTAGCCTTCCATATATTCGAAATGCATCGTATTTTATATTCTACTTTATCAAAAATTACAGAAACATCCCTGCAGGACTGGCTGGGCCTCTTTCCTACCTCCCGTCCCTTGCGTGGAGTCGGCCGCGGCGGTGGCTATCCGTGGGAACTCTTCTGGGTCAGCGCCGAGTACGTCGTCCAAGCGGCCTCCCAGCCCCCGGATGCCATCCTGGCTGCCTGGATGGAAGAGGCGAACCGACGACTCCAGCGTCGCTGGGATGAACTGCGGGAGCGGGTCCGTCAGACGTTTCATTGGCCCGAGGCCGTCTCGGCTTATCTGCGGGAGGTCCTGGAAATCCCCGGCACATCCTTTGAGGCCCCCGGGCCAGACACCTCGCTTGTCCCAAAGTCTTCCCGGCGGCAGGCCCCTTCCTGTACGGACTGCGGCCGCACGCCTGTCGTAAAAGGACGGTACTCGGGCGAAGCGCCCGCCTGGGTCTATGCCTTTGAGCTTCTTCCTCGGCCCTGGCAATGGAGCAAGGGACAGCCGGCCGGCCCGCTCCAGGCCGGTGCCCTCTTCCATTGCCCCGTCTGCGAGATAAATGCCTGGGCCATGCCTGGGTCCTCCAGGCCTCCCTTTATCGTCGTTTACCTGGCCGGGGCCAGCCGGTGGGACTTTCAGTGGCCGGCTTCTCTGCAATGGGTGCCGGGCGCGCCCCCTCTTCACGGGGACTTCCTGCACAGTCCCCTGGCCGTCATCGGACGGGACAATATGCCGTTTCAGCTAATAGACTATCTGGCTCGGGCGTGGGAAGTGGAAGCCGGGACCTCGATAGACGAATTCCTGAGTCGGATTCTGGCTCAATATAAACAAGCCCGGGATTTCTCCGGTCAAGAGTGGGTCGTCCGGCTTCGCCGGAGCCTGGTGACCGATCACTTCGCTTACAGCCTCCACGTTATTCAAGCGAAGCGCTCCCTGGAGGATACAACCCTCTGGACGCTGGCCCTGTGGGTCGCCCTGGCATGGGGACTCCTCGGATATCGGGTCCTCGTTACGCCGGCGACGGTCGTTCACGAATGGCCGACAGCGATCCTGACCCTCGACCGAGCCCCATTGGGGGTCCGGGCCTTCCTGGATGCGTTCGGCGTGGAGAATCCGGAAGACGACCCCCGGGCTCTCCCACGGGGATTTTGGAGCCTCACGGCGACCTGGCTCCTTCTCGATTTTGCGGCGCCCCAAAAGCATCTCGGGGATCGCTTGAACTGGACGCCGACTGCCCTCCGCCAGGTCGCTCGATCGCCCCTGGGCGGCATCCGGCTATGGAACCGGGCCGTCTTCCGCGGAAACCAGCCGCCCCAGCTGGCGCACGATATGGCGGCTTTAGTCCTTCTACATCTTCACCGAGATGGAGGAAGACAACGCATGACGGTTTTGGACGAATTGGCCGAATTAAGTTGGGCCCTCTTCCAGCCCTACTACCGCGGTCCGCGAGGGTTCCGCCACCGGGCTACCCTGCTCTGGCGAGAAGCTGTCCGGGCCATTCGGGAAACCCATCGTCTCGGATTCACGAGCGACGCGGAACTCATCCAGATGATCTCGGGGCGGCTTCTGGCCGTCCTGAATCGTCACGTGAGGTCCGGGATCGGTTATGCCCGGCCGGACCCGGATAGGATAGAGGCCTTTGCTCGGCTGATCGTCGAGCAATTCTACAAGGGAGACCTGGGAAGGCTTCGGCAGGTCGAACACCAGGTAGCCGACTGGCTGGCTTTCTCGGCCCTCCGGCGGTATAGGGCCGAGCGAGAGGCCCAAGAAAATGAAAGTTCGGAACGATGAAAAATCTCGGGCAGGAGGGCTTGTATGCCTTGGAATCTCCTCAAGCAAGACCCCTACCGCCATTTCCTGGCCGAACGGGTCTCCGACCCCCCTCAGGGCCGGGTCGTACAGGTCGTCCTACTTCGATGGACGGATTCCTACGCCGTCTTCACGACGGAGGGCCAGGAAATCAATACCGAAGTCACCCGCGCCGGATTGAGCTCCAACGGCCGGATTTCCCGAGCCGTTCTGTTCAAGCGCAAGCAGGTCGCCGCTGAACGGCGGACCGGTAAGGCCTGGCGCCGTCAGTACGCCGACCGCATCCAGCTGGATGCCCTGTGGCAGGCCGTCCCCGGTGAGGAGCGTGAGAAAATCCTGAACTGTTCTTTGATTCAGAACCTCTGCGGCCTCTGCCCCGACTGTATCCTCTACGGATTCGCCGCTCAGGAAGAGACTCGGGGCTCTATCCCCTCTCGGGTCTGGACGGACACGGCTTTTAGCATCGGCCCCGTCGAGCCCCAGACCTTCACCCTTAACGCCGTCGATGAGGTCACCCACACGACCGAGCATGCCCTGGCCGAGCGGGAGCACCTGCCGCCAGGCATCGTGTTTCCGTCCGTGGAAACGCTGGTGGACGTCACGCCCGCCGAGCTGGTCTACGTCCTGTCCAATATCCTGCGAACCCGGCGATACGGCGCCGAAAAGAGTCGGGCCGGGGTCGTTCGCAGTATCATCCTGGATGTTTTCTTCGGCGATACCGAAAAGTTCACGAATCTGGAATTGAGTCAGCGTTTCTACGATGCCTTGGCGACCTCCGTAGAGGACTGGTCCCGGCTCCCGGTCGAGTCCCTTCAGCAAGCCTGGCCGACCATTCGAGATCAAGTCATGAAAGACTATCCCGGCGTGCTCCATCGGTTCGACGCACTGGATGGTCTCCACTCGGCCCTTAAAGACCAGGTCTCTTCCGAGGATCATGTGGTCGAATTTCTCCGCCAGCTGGAAGAAGGGGCTGTAGCGTACCATCAGAGTCGGTCGTCATCCTCGGAGGCTCCGTCTCGCCGGGGTCGACGGACGCGCCGACCCAGGGAGGAACGACCGGAAGAGGAAGAGCCTGAGGAAGAGGCATAGGGATGAGCGCTCGGTTCGTCTACCGGGTCACGCTGGAAACGATGGATTACGTGTTTTATGCGACGTTTCAGGTCGGGCGCGTGTACCGGACGGGACCCTACATCGGGAATTACGCTCTTGCCTTTGCCTTCCACCGGTCTCAGTATCCCCGAAGGGGAGAACCCAACTACGAGCATCCGCCGTGGGTCCGCTATCGGGAAGAACTCCGTCGCTGGGACGGGCAGTGGTACATATTCCCGGCCCGGCCGGCCGAGCCGTTCCGTACCGCTCGGCAAACCTTCAACGCCCTGGAAGAAAGTTACCGTCTCTTCCGCGTCCGGAACTCGCAGGTGCCTGACTGGGGTCAAGCCGAGACGATCGCCCCCGGCTCCCGCCTGGTCACTTACGTCGTCACGACCGACGACGGATGGAAGCCGGGACCCCGGCTTATCCGCCTGGGGAAATGGATGGCCACCTGTCGGGTGGATGCCGAGCCGGCCGAGCCCGTGGAACCTCGAACGCTTTCGGATGTCGCCATTGAAGCCCGCCCCCGCAACGGCGGGGGACCCCGGCCCGTCTATCTGGCCCTGGAGGACCTCCGCTTACGGCCGACGCAGGTCGAGGGAGCCCTCCGTTCTCGACCGGCTCGCATCGTGTGGGGCGCTCGCTTTGCTCAACCCTTGAAAGTCCTGATATGTAACTTCCGGGACGAGACGGTGTACCTGCCAGACTTGGAACACCTGGCCTTTGCTTATCTTGCCGATGCAAGGAGTTGAAAGCTATGGAGCTCCTCCAGTGGAACGTCGAACCCACGGAGTTCCCTCAGGTCCCCATCCCGGAGGACTGCCCATGGGGCCAAAAGGCTCGCGCTATGGGCCTGGCCGCCTTGTACCCCCATCAGGTCGCCGTGATGGACGTCTGTCAACGCTTGTTTCAAGAAAACCGGTCTGCTTTCATCTTCGTCCCGGCCCCGACGGGCAGCGGCAAGACACTGGCCGCCTATCTGCCCGTCTTGACTTGCCTCACTGACGACGGACCCAAGAGCTTGGGCGTCTACCCGACGAACGCCTTGATCGATGACCAGTTCTCCACCCTCTACCGGTACGCGGACCGCCTCGGATGGGACCGAAGAAAAGATATCCAAATCCTTCACGCGCAAGCCCTGGACCGATTAGCGGCTCAGGTTGTGGACCCCTCCCGAATCGACCTGATCGCCCATACCCTCCGGTCGGCTCGGGTCGTCCTGACCAATCCAGACATCCTGTTTTATCTCACTTTCTTCCTGTACCCATCCGTCGGGGGAAGCCTTTGGGATGCCGTCGCCTATTTAGCTTCCTTTGACTTATGGGTCCTCGACGAATTCCACCTTTACGATGCGCTCCAGCAGGCTTGCCTTTTCTGGACCATCGGCGTGCGCCGTCGGATCGTGCGGAGCCGACCGACAGTCGCCCTGCTTTTGAGCGCAACGCCCCGGGCCTCGGGGCGTCTGCGGCGGTGGGCCGAAACCCTGGACCTCGAATGGATCTCTCTGGAATCTTCCTTCCGGTCGATGCCTCCCACACCGGACGGCATGACCCGAGTCATCCAGGAACCCGTGGAACTCCGGGTCTATCCTGGGGATTTAGAAGCATGGGAAGACGGCGCCGTCTTTCAGGAATCGATTCTCCCGCTGTGGGAGCAAGCCCTTCAGGCCCAGCCTCGACGGCGGGCCGTCTTCCTCCTGGAGAGCCTGGCCGACACCCTGAGTTTCGAGGAGCTCTATCGGATCCGCTTCCCGAGCCGCACCGTCGCCCTTCGGACGGGCCTCGTCCGAAGAGGAAGCCTGGAAGCGGATGCGGACCTCATCGGGAATTCAGCCGTCGATGTGGGCGTTGACCTCACCGGGGACAAGAAGCGGGACTGGCTGGCGGCCGTTGCCCGAACGGCCGAGCAGGCCATCCAGCGCATGGGTCGTATCGGACGGGACGGCCGAAGGGACCCCGACCCGCCGAATCAGGTTCACCTGATCGTGCCTGGATACGTGTTCCGGCGACTCCAGTATAGGCGGCAGCAGGACGTCGCATCGACATACACCCGTGAACAACTCTTTCAGATGCTCAGGGATGCCTTTGTAACCCCCACAGACTTCGAGGAAGCCGCCCGAGATTGGGCGCCCGTGGTCATCGGGGCCGCTCTTCACGGCTACCGGGACTTGATAGGACCTCGAGACCCGGAACGCGCCGGGGTGTGGCAAGAAATCCTTGAGAGCTTCCGGCGTTGGTGGGGGCAAGACCCACAAGAGGCTCTTGAGAACTTCTGGCGGAAGTATGAATCCCCAAACCCCTATCAGGGATTGAAACAGGGATTGCTCAGTTTCCGGGGCCGCACCCCCCAGGTCGTCCTCGCCCTTCGGCAGAGGGATGGGAAATGGGAGCCGCCGGCCCCCTACGACCTGTTTTGGGTCTTACGAAAGTGCTCTATCGAGGCAGTCCTCGGGGAGACCGAGTTTCTTCGGTGGTGCCAGGAGACCTATAGGTGGGATGACGCGGAAGCTGACCTGCAGCGACGGGCCCTCCGGCGGGCTGACCCCCTGGCTTACGTGCAAGCCGTCCTGATGGCCGGTCCGAATCGCAAGGTTCGGCTCTTGATCGAATCCCACGAACGTTCTCCGAAGATCAGCCTGTATAGGCTTCGATTCCATCCCTGTATGTATGAGGAAGCCCTGCGGAACGGGGACGGCTCGCTCAGCCAGCTCCTGAGCCGATGCGAAGAACAGGGAGTGGCGTATCCGGGTCTGCTGGTTTCGAAGTCGGAGCTCGCCAGGTCAGACCTGCCGCCCCTGTTTGAAAGCGTAGCTTGCTACGTGCGAGGGCGTTTAGTCCGGCCAGGGCGAGACCCATACCCATACGCCGGCTCCATGTTCATCGGCCGGTCGGCCTTTCTCATGGCCGCATTGCTCAACCGCTCCGGCTTGTCAATATGAATCCCCAAACCCCTATCAGGGATTGAAACTAATTTTCCCATAGAGGTTCGAGATGACCCGGGCGATCCTCGCAAGGGGCCCTTCCAGGGGCCTGCATTCAAGCTGTCCGGGCAAGGCGGGTTCCAAAGCCCCAAAACCCCTATCAGGGATTGAAACTACGTGAACATGGGCCCACGTGGGGCGCTCAGCATGAGGTTCCAAAGCCCCAAAACCCCTATCAGGGATTGAAACGGGATCAGGCGAGACGCCCTGGCGAATGGCGTTCAAGGGGTTCCAAAGCCCCAAAACCCCTATCAGGGATTGAAACGAGCCGACGCCCGAAGTCTCGGAGCGGCTCCGGGCCCGTTCCAAAGCCCCAAAACCCCTATCAGGGATTGAAACTGCGGCCTCCGAAGACGTCGATCCCCGATGGTTTGAAGTTCCAAAGCCCCAAAACCCCTATCAGGGATTGAAACCCCACAGCATGGGCGTCCTCCTGACATGGGATGGGGGGTTCCAAAGCCCCAAAACCCCTATCAGGGATTGAAACCGCGTGTCGTCGGCGATCGTCCGCCAGCTGGAGGAACAGTTCCAAAGCCCCAAAACCCCTATCAGGGATTGAAACCTGTTGGTGATCGACACGTCCGGCTCATGTTCCCAGCAGGTTCCAAAGCCCCAAAACCCCTATCAGGGATTGAAACCAGGGTGTGCTATGGCCTGTTTAGTCCAGACGACTTGTTCCAAAGCCCCAAAACCCCTATCAGGGATTGAAACCCGTGTCAGGAATTTATCCTCGAATCGATGAATTCCGTTCCAAAGCCCCAAAACCCCTATCAGGGATTGAAACTACCGTGGCTTCTCACAGGGGCCTGTGGGGGAGGACCGACGATGGGACTTCTGGACGTTTCAGTGGATGGTGGACCCCCTTGGGTCCCCTTCAGTATGTTGAATCACGTGGCTTATTGTCCCCGGCGTGCTTGGTGGATCCATTGCGCGGATGTCTTTGAAGAAAATGTGTTTACGCTGGAAGGCCGGTGGATTCACCGTCATGTAGACCGGTTCCGCGCTCAGGTCGTCCGGGAGCGTGCCCGGCAGTCCCGCGTCTTCTTATGGTCGGAGGTTTATCGGATTTACGGTTTTGTCGACATCTTAGAGGAAGCGGACGGTCTCCTGCGGCCTATCGAGATGAAGCGAGGCGGCCCGAGAGTCCTCCAGGGCACTCAGGTCCCATGGCCAAACGACGCGGTTCAAGTCGTGGCCCAGCTCTTAGCCTTACGGGAACGGACAGGGCAAGCAGCCGATGTCGGGTACGTCTTCTATAGCCGGGCCCGCCACCGAGTGGAGGTTCCCCTGAGCACGGAGAATGTCCGGCAGTTCTCCGTAAGCCTGGAGACGGCTCGCCAGATACTGAATCGGACCCTCGAACCCGTGGCTCAATACACCTTTCGGTGTCAGTACTGCAGTCTGTACCCTGTATGTTTGCCTCAAGAAACTCTTCGATGGCAAAGGTCTCCGGCGGGAAGGTTCACCGCTCGGGAGCTCAACCCGCTGGACTTTTGATACAAGCATCCCGTCAGCCGCGTGGGGTAGTCTTATGGCCGTAATTTACGTGACTCCCAAGGGGGCCTGCTTAGGACGGCGACGGTCGCGGTTTCTGGTCCGTTTAGGAGACCGCGTATTGGTCGACATCCCGGCCATTCACGTCGACCAAGTGATCCTCCTGCGATGGGCCACGTTGACGCCGGCCGCTTTGGAACTGGCTATCGATCACCAGATTCCCGTTTTTTATCTGGGCCTGAACGGGCAGGTGAAGGCTTACATCCAGCCGTGGCAGAACCGGAACGTTCCCCTGCGTCTCCGCCAGTACGCATGGGCTACAGACCCTGAGCGGGCATGTCAGATGGCACGCCTTATCGTAGCTGGGAAAATCCACAACATGCGGGTCGTCCTTCAGCGATTTTGTCGTTTCCAAGGGGGACCCAGCGAGCAGATCCCCGTCATCCTAAAGACGATGACGGCTTATCAGCGGCAGGTCATTCAAGCCGCAGACCTCGACAGTATTCGGGGTATAGAAGGCCAAGCCACTCAGTCGTACTTCCAGGCCCTCCGAGACCTGATCCGCGTCCCGGAGGTTCGCTTTGAGAAGCGAACCCGACGTCCGCCTACGGACCCTTTTAATGCGGCCCTGAGCTTCGGGTATACCCTCCTGGCTAAGGATTGCTTGGCGGCCGGCCTGGTCGCTGGGATGGACCCCTATGTGGGATTCTTGCATGGGGAAAAGTATGGTCGCCCAGCCTTAGCGTTAGACCTGATGGAAGAATTTCGACCTATCGTGACAGACCGCCTCGTCCTCCGATGTTTCAATCGTCGGGAGCTCCAAACGGAGCACTTTGAAAGCCATCCCGGCGGGGCGATTTTACTCAATGAGTCGGGGCGTCGAATATTCATCGATGCCTACGAACAGTTGATGCGGACTGTCATCGTACACCCGATCTTGCGGAAGAAGGTGACCTACCGTCGATGCATTGAGCTTCAAGGTCGGTGTTTGGCCAAAGCCTTAATGGGTGAAGTTCCGACATACCGACCCTTTACATTCCGGTAGCGGAGACGGATCGATGACCGACCGACGGGTATTCGTAGTCGTGACCTACGACATCAGGGATGACTATCGTCGGAATCGGGTCAGCGCCATCCTGGCGGATTACGGGATGCGAGTACAATACAGTGTATTCGAATGCCGGATCTCAGAGGCCCATCTCTTTGAATTACGCCAAGCCTTAGCGGAGGTCATCCAAGTGTCTGCCGGAGATAGCGTCCGGTTTTATGTCCTGTGTGAGCGTGACGCTCATCAAGTCGAGCGTTTGGGTGGACCGACCCCGTGGTCTCAAGTCACGGTCTGGGTCTGAGACGTATCCGACTTAGGGTTTATGGATAGGGCCCTTCGGCTCGTGAGATTGTCGATCCTGACCCTCGGACATGACATCGGACATGGGACTCGAATGAGGCAGGTGGGAAGCCGCAGGGGGGTCGATCCCTCCGACTCCAAACCGGGAGAGAGCATTTCCCAAAGAGATATCGAGATCCTCGGTTCTTGTCGTCTGAACCCATGTCCGAAGATCAGGTGATCCGGGTTGCCATAGACAAGCCTGGGGTCCATGGTCTATAGTCCATGGTCTATCGCCTATGGTCCATGGCTTAGGTCCATGGAACCGGCCGAGTGGATGCCATCCTGCGGTTGGAAGGGCGATATGCGCCAAGCGCCCCATCCAGGAGGTTCATCATGGGCCGTTCGACCTCCCGCTTCCCGTATCTCGTATCCCACATCCCCCATCCCGGATCCCGCATCTTGCGTCTCGCATCCCGGTGGATAGGGGTCGTCCCGGTCCTCGTGGCCTTCGGGTGGGCAGGCGGGACGGCACGGGCCGCCGAAAAGATCCATATCCTGGCCGGCCTCGGCGGCGGGGCGGCGGCTTATCGGCCCTCCGACCAGACGACCTCAGACTTCGAGTTTGCTACGGAGGGCTCGGCCGCCCTCGAGTACTCGTGGCTGACGGACCCGGTCGACGTCCGCCTCGGCGTGCAGGGCGAATGGGTCCGCTCGACAAACCTGCTGTATAGCGGGTCGACCCACACAGGCCTGGGGGTCTACGGCAAGCTAAAAATCGCTTTTCTGTACGGCGGCGTGGGCCTCAAGCGCGTTCACCTGACGACGGTCGCCTTACCGACAGGGACAGAATACGACACGGGCGGCTGGCTACCCTTTCAGCTCCTGGGCCTGGAGTTCAAAATCCTGAAGCTCTCCTTGAACCTGGAGTACCAGCATACGGGCGGTACGTTCGAGGACGTCCCGGGCCTGGGGGCCTCGTTTCGGTACCAGCGGCACATGGGGCGTCTCCTCGTGGGGGTCCATCTGTAAGGGGCAGGCCATAGACCATGACCTGGGAAGCACAATTTTTTCAGAATGAAGATGGATCATATGAGCTCATGGCTGATGGCTCATAGCCTATGAGCTATGAGTCGATAGGAGCCATGACCTATGAGCCCACCCGGCCCATCTGCCCAACTGCCGACCTGTCCATCTGTCCCATAGGTAGCCCTTGAGAGACTTGAGACTGCGATGTGTCGCTCGTGAGGACATCGGACCGGACGTCGTCTTGCTGGGCTTCGTCCCCGAAGACGGCGACTGGCCTCCGACAGCGCCGGGACAGTTTTACATGCTGGAGGTCCCGGTGCCCGAGCGGTGCTTCGCCCTGCGACGGCCCTTCAGCCTCCATGACCTCCAAGACGGCGTCGGGTACTTCCTATTTCGGCAGATGGGATTCGGGACCCGCCGGTTGGGTTCGCTCCGACCCGGGGAGGTCACGCGAGGCTTCGGCCCCCTGGGGCGTCCCTTCCCCGAGCCGGTCGGTGACGGACCGGTCGGGCTCATCTCGGGCGGTCTCGGGATGGCGACGCTGTTCCCATGGCATCGGGCGTTAGTCCGCCAGGGACGGGACGTCTATCATCTCTTTGCGGCCCGGACGGCGGCCCAGCTCGTGCGTCTTGAGGCGCTCCAGGCCCTGGGCGGGACCCTGTGGCTGGCGACAGACGACGGGAGTCGGGGGTGGACCGGTCGGGCCGACGAGGTCTTACGGCGGTACGAGTCCGAATTCCGACGGCCCTGGGCGGCCCTCTACGTGTGCGGTCCGACGGTCATGATTCGGGCCTGCGTCGAGGTCCTGCGGACGTATACAGCGGCCCCGATATGGGCCGTCTTGGAAGCGGCCATGGCCTGCGGCTACGGTGTCTGTCGGGGATGCGCCGTCCCCGTCCGGACGGACCCGCCTTCGTATCGGATGGTCTGCGTGGACGGCCCGGCTCTGTCGGCCGACGAGGTGGATTGGTCATGTCTGCCGTCACCCTGAGTATCGACGTCGGTCCCCTGCGGCTTCGGAATCCCATCCTCCTGGCCAGCGGCACGTGCGGCTACGGCCTCGAGATGGAGCCGTGGGTTCCCCTGGACGCCATCGGGGGCATCGTCACGAAGAGCCTCTCGCCGCGGCCCCGGCCGGGCGGGCCACCGCCCCGGATCGCCGAACTCCCGACGGGGATGCTCAATGCCATCGGGCTGGAAAACATCGGCTTGAACGCCTTTCTTGAGCAGAAGCTCCCGGCCCTTCGGGCCCGGGGGGCGACGGTCATCGTCAGTATCTTTGCCGAGACCGAGGACGAATTTGCGGCGATGGTCGAGCGGCTCGACGGCGTCGAGGGCGTGGCGGCCATCGAGCTGAACATTTCGTGCCCCAACGTGAAGGCCGGCGGGATGGAGTTCGGGACGTCGCCGACGATGACCGAACGGCTCCTGCGCCTCCTGCGGCCCCGGACGCGCTTGCCCCTGATCGCCAAGCTGACGCCGAACGACACGAACGTCTTCGACGTCGGGGCGGCCGCTCTGCAGGGCGGTGCCGACATCCTGTCGCTGGTCAACACGTTTCTGGGGATGGCCATAGACGTCCGGCGGGAGCGGCCCCTGCTGGCAAACGTCGTCGGGGGGTACTCGGGTCCGGGCATCAAGCCCATCGCCCTCCGGATGGTCTACGAAATGGTCCGCCGGACGGGGGCGCCCGTCATCGGCATCGGCGGCATTCAGACGGTCGAGGACGTCCTGGAGTTTCTGTTCGTCGGGGCACGGGCCGTTCAGCTTGGGACGGTTAACTTCCGGGACCCGACGGCGGCGGGACGCATCGTGCAGGAGCTGGCCCAGTTTCTGGCCGAGCGGGGCCTGCCGTCGGTCGAAGCTTGGGTCGGTCGGGTCGCCCGGGTCGTCTCGGGGACGCCGGTCCACTGGGGTTCGTGACGAGCCGGTGGCCCCGTCGGCCGACCTGCCCATCTGCCCACCTGCCTGAGACGATTGCCCGTCGCTTCATCGCCCCGTCCCTATCGTCTTTCAAACTGTCCCCCGGCTCCATATAATGAAAACGTCGGGCGTGGGCCTCTCACGCCTGGGAGCCGTTCACGTCGATGCGGTGGATACGACGTTCCGCACGATGGATGCTTGGGATCCTCGGCCTCTGGATGACCGTAGAGACCGGTTGGGCCCAGCCGGCCGGGTCCGCTGAGGTGGGGGCCTTACCCCTACCGGTCCCCTTTCCCAGCTTGACCGAGCTCCTGCCGGCCATCGAGCAGGGCAATACCCGGAAGGTGACGGAGGTCCTGTCCCGTATCGAGGACTTCGTCCATCGTACGGGGACCCGCTACATGCCGGAGCTGGCGATGGCCCTCTGGCAGGCCAGTCTGAAAGCGCGGGAGAAGGGCGACGTCCTGGTCACGGACCAGTGCAGTCGGCTGGCTCTTCAACTGGACCCGACGAACCCCTATTTTCATGTCGCCCTGGCGTGGTACCAATTCCACAGCGGGCCGAGGTCCTGGGGAGCGGCTCTACGACATACTTGGCAGGGACTCGGAGCCATCACCCGGCGGCCCGGCGGTCGGGGCGCTTTGGTCCATTGGATGGCCGAGTGGTCGGCCTGGGTAGCCCTCATCCTGATGGCGACCCTGGGCCTCTTGGCCGGGCTTCAACTGGGGCCCCTCTTCGTCCATGATGCCCTGGAGCGCTGGAGTCTGCGGGGACTCCCCTGGATGGCTTACGTGCTGGCGGCGGCCACGGTCGGCTTCGTCTTCCCCTGGCTGGGTGGCCTTTGGAATCTCCTGTGGGTCGGCGTCCTATTAATCGGGTACATGCCCCGACGGCAACGGATCGTGTGGCTTGTCTTAGCGGGCCTCGTCGTCGGCCTGACGTCCTTGGCCTATCTGGGTCAGGCCGCCTATGAGCGCTACGAACGAGCGCCCCGAAAGTGGATCCTGGCCTATTACGAATACGGAATGAGCCCCTCCCTGATGTACGCCATGTATAATGCCCTCCAGCAGACACCCCGAGACTTGGCGACCCTTCTGCTGTACGGTCACGGTTTTACCCGACACGGCTACTATCGGGAGGCGGAGGCGACGTACCGTCTGGCCCTCCAGTATTTCCCGAATCACCCGGCCATCCTGAACAACCTGGGCAACGTCTATTTCTTCCAAGAAAACTATGCACAGGCCATCGAGTACTACCGGGCGGCCGAGGACCAGTCGATCCCGAATTCCAAATTACGGGCCTACGTCCTCTACAACCACGGCCGGGCTCTTCAGTCCCGGCTGGAATTTGCGGCCGGCGAGGCCAAGGTCCAAGAAGCCCTGAAGACCTGGCCGGACCTCGCCCACCAGCCGGCCCGGGGGATGGCCCTGGACTATGTACCGACCCAGTCCGAGGCTTTCGAACCTCAAGGCCCGGCCTGGTTCGTCACGGGCCTCCGCCAGTGGGTCCAGGACCGCCGTGTCTGGGTCCTCCTGGCTTTGGGTGGCTTGTGGGGCCTCCTGCGGGGAGTTCGCTGGCCTGCCTATCGAGCGCGGACGTGTTATCGGTGCGGGACGCCCTACTGTCCGAACTGCGTCGGCGTCGACGTGAGCCGCCCGTACTGCAGTCAGTGCCTTCACCTCTTTGTCGTCAAGGACGGTCTGTCCCCAGACCGGCGCCAGGCGAAGCTTCAGCAGATCGTGCGCCACGAACATGTTCAGGTCCTCGTGACGACCGTCGTCGACCTGCTGATTCCCGGCGGCGGCTGGTGGCTCCGGACCGAGCGCCTGAGTAGCCTCCTGCGACTGATCGCATGGAGCGTCGCCTGGACGTTCTTCCTGGTCCCCTCGGTCCGCCCCGATTGGTTGATAGACGCCTCCCTCGTGCCGATCTTTATCTTAGCCGGCTGGGTGACCTTGTTAGGTATTTACGGTTTCAACCTGATATGGGTGTTAATCCATCGGTGAGTCCATGGCCCTCCAGGGAAGTTTTCAGGACTTCGGTCTGCCGGACATCTTGCAACTCATCAGCATGCAACGGAAGACGGGCATCCTGACCGTCCGCTCGGACCACGAGACGGTCCGGATCGTCTTCTTCGAGGGGGCCATCATCGACGCCGATGCCGAGCCCCGCCGGATGGAGGACCGGTTGGGGTACACGCTGGTCCGCACCGGTCGCCTGACTCAGGAGCAACTCCGTCGGGCCTTGGGCGTCCAACAGCAGACCCTCAAGAAACTGGGCCTGGTCCTATTGGACTTGAAGTTCATCGACGAAAAGACCCTGAAAGAGGCTCTGGAAATTCAGATTACGCAGACCATCTTCCGGACCTTCCGGTGGAAGTCGGGGAGCTACCACTTCGAAAATCGGGACGATATCCAAGTCGACTCCCGCCTCCACGTCGTCCTCTCGACCGACAACATCCTGATGGAAGGCGTTCAGATCATCGATGAGTGGCCGATTATCCAAAAGCGCATCCCTGACATGCAGATGGTCTTCCGGCCCCGGGTCCCTAAAGAAGCGGTCGAAATTCGAGAGGCGCCGACGGAGATCGATTTTCAGTTCGGACGCGGCGGGACCGAACCAACCGCCCAGGCGGCCGAGGCCGTCACGATGACCCCGGAGGAGTTTCGGGTCTTCGCCCTGGTCGACGGCCGGAATACGGTCCAGGACATCATCGACCAGTCGCCCCTACCCGAGTTCACCGTCCTGAAGTATCTGTTCGACCTCTCCAACCGGGCGCTCATCGAGCCGGTCCGGCGGGTCAGTGAGCAAGCCGTCGTCGAGGTCGAAGAGGCCCCGGTGGCCCCGTCGCCGGAAGCGGCCGTCGGTCGACTCGTGCCGACCGTCGCCCTCGGGGCTGTCGTGGTCCTGCTGGGCTTGTCGTGGCTCCGTCCCCTGTATCCGGCCGCCCCGATGGACCAGCCGATTCTGCGTCAGCTTCGGGTCGCGAGCGCCCTGGACCTGGCCCGGACGATGGCCCTGGGCTTCTACATCGTGCACGGCGCATGGCCCCGGACGGTCCAGGAAATGGTCCCCGACGGTC
>JAUQPV010000291.1 GCA_030550225.1 Acidobacteriota bacterium
CCCGAGGTGGTGGGAGGTGAGTCCTGGCGGTGGCGGCGGGGGAGGGCCCGCGAAGGCAAGGGCCGGGGTCTCGGCCTCGGCTACGGGGCGATCCCCCCGGAATTCCTTCCCACGGGTTTCGAGATGAGTTCAAAAGAATGGGTGTTGGGTGCTGGGTGTTGAGTTCTTGAAAGAAAGGGACCTAACACCCAACACCCAGCACCGAGCACCGATTTTTCGAAGGGTCGGAAAAGCCGAGTCCATGCGGGTCTTCACGAACCGAAGGGCTGTGTTCCAATTCGCAATCCGCAATTCGAAATCCCCTTCACGAAGCTCTCCGCCGAAGGACGACCCCGAAAAAGCCGTCGGCCGGGAAACGGTCGGGCCATGCGACGAAGAAGTACCGGTCTGTCACGAAGGGTTCGACGCAGGCCGGCCATCCGGGGCTATCTAAGGGAACAAGGTAAAAATCCGGATGTGTCTCCAAGAAGGCCTGCACGACGTCGTAAGTTTCCTCTCGCTCGAGGGTGCATACGGCGTATAACATGGACCCGCCGGGGCGGACGTAAGGTGCCACGCCAGCCAAGAGCTCTCGCTGAAGCCGACCCAGCGCTTGAATGTCTTCCGGCCGAAGGCGCCACTTCAGCTCCGGGTGACGATGGGCGACCCCCAGGTCAGAACAGGGCGCATCGACGACGACCCAGTCAAAGAGCACGTCCGGCCGTAGGGGCGGTGTTCGCATGTCGCCGACGATGGGTAGGACCTGAAGGTTCGCGTCCGAAAGCCGTTCCCGTTGGAGCCACCGCCGAAGGTTCTCCAGGGCCTCGCGAAGTCGGGCAGGGGATACGTCGGCGGCGACGACCGTGCCTCGATAGTCCATCTGCTGGAGGAATCGGGTCGTCTTGTTGCCGGGGGCCGCACAGGCGTCCAGCAAAGTTTCCCCGGGGCGGACCCGCACGAGGAGGCTCACGATTTGTGAAGTCGCGTCCTGGATAGCGAAGTAGCCCTTTCGAAAGCTGGGCGTCCGTTGGGGTCGACCCTCGAGGACCCGGAAGCAGTCCGGGACGCCGGGAACCGGCTCCACGATGAGGCGTTCCTGACGTAGGAGCTCGATGAACCTTTCGTCGGGCACGGGCAGATGCCGTCGGATGTACAGCACAGGTCGGGTCTGGAGGGCCTGAAGGACGGCTTCTGTCTTCGCCTCGCCCCACCACTCGACCCACCGGCGGACCATCCATTGGGGAAAGGAGTACCGGATGGCCAGATAGCGGATAGGGTCTTGGGAGCGGTCCGGTAGGATAGAAGCCCCATCTAAGCCGAGGGCCTTTCGGAGGAGGGCGTTGACGAGCTTGGTCGAAACGCCACTGATATGCCGGGAGACCTCTACGGTCGCGTGAACGGCCGCATACGGCGGGATTCGGTCCATTTCCAACAGTTGGTACAGTCCGACCCGGAGGAGGATCCGAGCTGAGGGATGAAGGTCATAATACGAGCCGCCGGCGATGACGTGCAGGACGTGGTCCAGGTACGCCTGCTTCCGCAGGACCCCCTGAACGATCTCGGTCAGGAGGTCCCGATCTCGGGGGTCCCGGAGCTGACTTCGGAAGCGCTCCAAGACCGTGTCGGCGTCCGCACCCCGATCGACGGCCCACAGGACCTGATAAGCCATCTTCCGAAGACGGACGCCCTGCCGGGGCGACCCGACCGACTTGACAGCACGCCGTCGCTTCCGCATCATCGACCCCGCCGGATGGTCCCGTCGGCGATGGATGCCATACTGAAAGATGGGAGGATGATACCCCTCTGACAACCGGGGACCGCTCTACCTTTGGGGTTCGGTTCGGTAGGAATCGAGTCCCAAACACCGAAGACCGACGCCGAAAAACTGAATCGGGTGCAAGGAGTCGGACGACTTGTCGCTTCCGAGACAGCCCGAAGACCGAGTGGGTTTGTTGATTTCTTTTGAGGGCGTAGACGGCTCTGGCAAGACGACCCAGGCCCGACGCCTGGCCGAGGTCCTCCGCCAGGCCGGCCGGCCCGTCGTCTTGACCCGCGAGCCCGGTGGTACACCCCTGGGGGAGCAATTCCGGCGGATCCTCTTACAACCGCCGCCGCCTCCGGCGGCGAGCCTGACACCGAGGGCCGAGTTGTTTCTCTACTTAGCGGACCGGGCCCAGCATTGGCAAGAGGTCGTCGAGCCGGCCCTTCAAAGCCGACAGGTCGTCATCTCGGACCGCTTCATCGATTCGACCCTGGCCTATCAAGGCGTCGCCCGGGGCTTTGGGATCGAGACGCTCATTGAGGTCCATCAGAAGCTGGGTCTCCTAAGGTGGCCGGACTGTACGATCCTCTTGGACGTCGACCCCCGCCTGGGGCTTCAGCGCAAACGTCGCCAGGCCCAAGCGGCAGGACCGGCCGCTCCGCTGGCCGAATGGAGTCGATTTGAACGGGAGGATGCGGCTTTTCACCAGGCCGTAGCCGAGGGCTACCGACGGCTGGCCGACATGTTCCCCGGCCGCATCGTCGTCGTCCCGGCGGACGCTGACCCGGACACTGTATTCCAGAGGGTTCAAGCCGCCTTGCGTCAGAAGTTTCCGTGGCTTCTGCCATGAGGGCCGGACACAAGGCCTGGGCCCCTGCAGGCGGGGCCGCCTGCGTTCCCTGCTGACCTTCTGCCCAAGCGATGGCTCAGCACGCTCTCACTTATCGAAGACCCAGCGGCCATCTTCCACGTAAATCTGGCCGGCCTTGATGACTGTCACGACATGTCGGAGTTCCCGTAAGTCCTCCAGGGGATTGCCGTCCACGACGATAACGTCTGCCTTTTTTCCGGGGGCGACGACGCCCAGGTCGGGCCGCCGGAGGAGCCGGGCCGGCCAAAATGTGGCGGCCCGGATGGTGTCCATCGGTGACATGCCGAGCTGTTGCCATGTGTAGAGTTCCCGCCATGTCGAGTCGAAGTGGAAGTTCATGGGAATCCCCGAGTCGGTCCCGACCAGGAGGGTCACGCCGGCATCCCGGAGTTGCTGGAACTTCGTCTTCAGCGTCGGGATCCGCCGTTTCGTCAAGACGAAGTATTCCAGTTGGCTGACGTTCCGCAGGGAATCCCGAATATCTCGGTAGAGGTCCGGCGGCAGGGTCATCTTCAGGCGGGGGTCGTCCAGCCGCTCCGGATACTGTTCGGTCAGGGCGTACAGGTAAAGGCCCTCGATGGTCGGGACCCAATAGAGGCTGGCGTTCCGTTGTTCGATCAGGCGGATGACTTCGTCCGGGTAGCGGGGTTCCGTCGCCAGCCCCGTATGCTCGAAGCAGTCCACGCCGGCCCGCAGGCCCTGAATGATTTCGCCCTCCCGATGGGCATGGGCCGCCACGTGACGGCCGTGCCGGTGGGCCTCGTCCACGATGGCGTTGACGACCTCTTGGGGCATCCGGTCTTGGTCGATGAGCTTGATGAGGTCCACGCCGGCCTCGACGAGCTTCCGGACCTTGGCCCGGGCGTCAGCGACGTCCCGGACGGGCCATCGGA
>JAUQPV010000292.1 GCA_030550225.1 Acidobacteriota bacterium
CTGGTCTCTGACGACTTCGCCGGCGTCATCTACCGCATCACGTACCGGGGTCGGTGAACATTCGGTGTCGGGTGTTGGGTGTTCGGTGTTAGATGTAAAAGAAAGACCAAAGACCTATGCCGTCACCGGAAATCGTCCTACCCCAAGACGGGAATGACCCGATGGTCCGCGCGGGGTCTGTCGTCTGTGGTCCGTGGTCCCTTTCCGGGACTTGGCATCCTGTACCGGAGACCATTGCGCATCCAGGAGAGTCCCTATGAACGCATCCGTTCCGAGCCGATGGACGGTCGGCCTCGTGCAGTACGCCCCGGCGTTCGGACGGAAGGCCGAAAATCTGGCGGCCGTGGAAGCCCTTCTGCAGAACGTCCGGGCGGATCTGGTCGTCCTACCCGAGCTGTTTGCGACCGGTTATCTATTCCGGGACGCCGCCGAGGCCTTCGAACTGGCCGAGCCGATCCCTGACGGTCCGACGTGCCGGGCCCTGCGGGACTGGTCCCGACGGTGGGACATGGCTATCGTGGCCGGCATCGCCGAACGGGCTCCGGATGGGGTTTACAATAGTGCCGTCCTGGTCGATGCCCGGACGGATACCCTTGAGGTCTACCGGAAGATCCACTTGTTCAATGAAGAGAAGATCTGGTTCCGACCGGGGAATCTGGGTTTCCGAGTTTTCCCCGTTCGGGGCGTCCAGGTCGGTGTGATGGTCTGCTTTGACTGGATCTTCCCTGAGGCCTGTCGGACCCTGGCATGGAAAGGTGCCCAGGTCATCGCCCATCCGGCCAACTTAGTCTTGCCGTACTGCCAGCGGGCAATGCCCATCCGGAGTCTGGAAAATCGGGTCTTCTGCATCACGGCCAACCGTACCGGCGAGGACGTCCGAGAAGACGGCCGTCGACTGGCCTTCACGGGCCAGAGCATCGTTACGGCCCCCGACGCTTCGGTCCTCCTGGCCTTGGGGCCCGACGAGGTCCGGGCCGCCGTCGTCGAGGTCGACCCCCGGGCGGCTTTGGACAAACACGTGACGGGCCGAAATCACGTCTTGCGAGACCGCCGGCCGGAGTACTATCGAAACGTGTAAGAACGGGATGGGAGATGAGATTGCGGATTTCGAATTGTGGATTGCGAATTGAAGATTAATGCGGAATACGGGGATGTGAAATGACGTATTTGCTCATGGGCCTTAGGGCCATGAGCCATGAGCTATGAGCGAACCGGTATGACGGCTGGCGTTCCGAAGATACCCTATACGGGTGGCTTGCTATCCCAAGGTCCTCATCGGGTTTGCCCATACTGGCCATCCCTAATCTTCAATCCGCAATCCTATCTTACATCCTGGGACGCCCATGAAGGTCGCCATCCTCAGTGGCGGGGACGGCTGGCACGTTCAGGAACTCCAACGGGCCTTGATCGCCCGAGGCCATGTGGCCACCCGGTTCCCCATCCAACGTCTGATCGGACGCATCGAAGGGCCATCGGTCCTCCACGTCGGTTCCGTCTGTTTGGACGACTGGGACGCTGTCCTTGTCCGGACCATCCCACGGGGGTCCCTCGAGCAAATCATCTTTCGGATGGATGCCCTGCACCTGCTGGAGGCCCGAGGCGTCCGTGTCTTCAACCCGCCGAAGGCCATCGAGCGGACCGTAGACAAGTATTACACGTCGGGCCTGCTGACCCAGGCGGGTCTACCCACGCCCCGGACGGTTGTATGCGAACAGAGCGACGACGCTCTCGAAGCCTTCGAGGCCCTCGGCGGGGACGTCATCGTCAAGCCCCTATTTGGCTCGATGGGCCTCGGGATGGTCCGCATCCAGAGCCCGGACGTCGCCTACCGCGTGTTCAAGGCCCTCGAGCTGGAGCGGGCCGTCTACTACCTTCAGGAGACGATCCCTCACGGGGGTCGGGACATCCGGGCTTTTGTCCTGGGCGGTCGTGTCCTGGCGGCCATGGAACGGATCGCCGACGGCTGGCGGACCAACGTGGCTCAGGGCGCTCGCGTGCGGCCAGTCCATCTGACAGCCGACCAAGAAGCCCTCTGCCTCCAAGCCGCTGAGGTCGTCGGCGCTGAGTATGCGGGCGTCGACCTCCTACCGAGCCCCGACGGTAGCTGCTACGTGTTGGAAGTCAACGGTATCCCCGGCTGGCAGGGCCTTCAGACGACGACCGACCGGGACATCGCCGCCGAGATCGTCGCCTACCTGGAGGCGGCCTGCTCATGAAGGCGCCCAACGTCAGGATTTCAGGAATGCGACCCTTGTAGGCCGGCTGGCAGGGCGTTACACTGAGACAGAGATGGAAGCCAGCTCTCCAGGAGGAGGTATTGTCGTGGCTCGCTTTTTGGTTTACATCGAACCAGCAGAGGAAGGTGGCTACATCGTTTCAGTACCAGCCCTGCCCGGTTGTGTCACTCAGGGTGAGACCCGGGAGGAAGCCCTGGCGATGGCACGGGATGCCATTCAAGGATACATCGCCAGCTTGCGGAAGCATGGGGAATCTTTACCCGAGGGTTACGAGACCGCTGAGTTTGACGTCGTGGAAGTCGAACTGGAACCGACTCCGTGAGCCGTCTCCCGACCCTGAAGCCGGACGAGGTCATCCGTAAACTTCGAAAGGCTGGCTTCCAGGTCGATCACGTTAATGGTCATCCGGCATTATGACCCGGATACCGTCGCCGTCGCCGCTCAGGTCGCCTGCCTCTTAGAAGCCAGCGCCGAGAAGCCCGGTAACGTCACGCCGACGCGGGGATTCGCAGACTTAGACTATGAAGATTTCCTGCGAGCGGCGGCGGCCATCGGACCCGAGATGGCCCGGGCCGGCACACGTGGGGTCGGTGAGACCGTCTGGGCGGCCGTAACGGCGACCCGACGGTGGACCCGGACGAACGTCAACCTGGGGATCATCCTCCTGTTGGCGCCCCTGGCCCGGGCGGCCCTGTTGGACGACCCGACGGCGGAGGGCCTCGACCCGGCTGATGCCCTGCGGGCTCGTCTACGCCGGGTCCTACGGGACCTGACCGTCGAAGACGCCCGCTACGCCTATGCGGCCATCCGGCTGGCGGCCCCTGGCGGCCTGGGGACGGTCGAACGGCATGACGTCCGGACCGAGCCGACCGTGACCCTGCGGGAGGCCATGGCGGCGGCCGCCGACCGGGACAGCATCGCCGCCGAATACGTGACCGACTATGCTATTACGTTCGAGCGTGCCCGACCGGCCTTCCGGCAGGCCCTCGCCCGGGGCCTCTCCTATCGGCAGGCCGCCGTCCAGGTCTTCCTGGAACTCCTGGCGGTCGTACCGGACACGCTGATTGCCCGGAAAGCTGGTCGTCCGGCCGCCGAGGCTGTCTCCCGGCAAGCCGCCCGGGTCGTCGCCGCCGGTGGGGTCTTCACCGAGGCCGGTCGTCGGGCCCTGGCCCGACTGGACCGCCGCCTCCGCCGAGACGGCCACCGCCTCAATCCCGGTACGACGGCCGACCTTGTCGCCGCCGCCCTCTTTGTGATTCTTTTGGAAG
>JAUQPV010000025.1 GCA_030550225.1 Acidobacteriota bacterium
AAAGTAGGGCCGTCCCCACCGTTGTACGTGCCAGATCAGACCATAGACCGTCTCAGGGTCGAGAAACGGAGCTCTCAAGACCTGACCTGTAGGATAGCATAGCCCTTCGGCCCGAGAGAATGGTGTCAGAACAACCTTTTCCATCGTCCGCCCCGAAGGTTCGGAAAGGCTGAATCCATACGGGTTTCCACGGGCCGAACGGCTATGATAGGAAGGATAGGGGATGCAGGGTGCAGGATACAAGAGGGATTGCGAATTGCGGGATCAAGATGGCTCATTGGGGACGGCTGATGGGGTGTCAGCTCCGCCCCCGATGCGGCATGAGCCCAAACGATACAGGCCGGGCCTCCTCCGGAGCCTTTTCCAACTACCCGATGCGCAATTCGCAATCCGCAATCTGCAATTCCCCGACCCCGGCCCCCGGACCTACCTCGGACGTTTGCATTTTCCCGACCTGTCGTCTAAGATGAGGCCCCATCGAGTCCAATGGCGACAGGAGGCGTCCTATGCAAGACCACCGGGAAATCGAGCAAAAAGTCGTTCAAATCATCGCTGAGCAGTTGGACAAGGACCCCACTCAGATTCGGATGGAGTCTCGGTTTATCGAGGACCTGGGCGCGGACTCGCTGGACGTCATGCAGATCGTGATGAACCTGGAAGAGGCCTTCGGGATTCAGATTTCCGAGGAGGACACGGAAAAGATTCGGACCGTGGGGGACGCAGTCCAGTTTATCGCTCAGTACATGTCCCGGTCGGCCTCGGCGTGAGGCCGGCGGGTTCGTCTGAAGGAGACCCCGATGACACGTCGAGTCGTCGTCACCGGTATCGGGATGGTGACGCCCCTCCATCCGACGACGGAGGGGAGCTGGGAGGCCCTGGTCGCCGGTCAGAGCGGCGTCGGCTATGTGACGCGATACGAACTGGGAGAGGACTTTCCGGTCCGTATCGCCGCCGAGGTCAAGGGCTTCGATCCCCTGCTGTACATCGATAAGAAAGACTTGCGGAAGATGGACCTCTTCATCCAGTACGCCGTGGCAGCCACCGAGCAGGCCCTCGAGATGGCCCGCTACCGGGTCCGACCCGAGGAGGCGGACCGGGTCGCCGTCATCGTCGGCTCCGGTATCGGTGGGTTTCCCATGATCGAGGAGATGCACAAGACCCTCTTAGAGAAAGGACCCCGGCGGATCTGGCCGGCCTTTATCCCGGCCGTCATCGTGAACATGGCCGCCGGCGTCATCTCGATCCGGACCGGGGCCAAGGGGCCTAACGTGGCTCCCTGTACGGCCTGTTCGACAGGCGCCCATGCCATCGGGGATGCCTTCAAGCTGATCCAGCGGGGTGCCGCCGACGTGGCCATCGCCGGTGGATCCGAGGCGGCCATCACGCCCCTGGCCATCGCTGGCTTTGCCGCCATGCATGCCCTGTCGACCCGGAACGACGCCCCGGAGAAGGCCAGCCGCCCCTTCGACGCTCAACGGGACGGCTTCGTGATGGGGGAGGGTGCCGGGATTCTCATCCTGGAATCCTTGGAACACGCTCTCGACCGGGGGGCCGACATCCTGTGCGAGCTCGTCGGCTACGGGTTGAATAGTGACGCCTACCACATCACGGCTCCCTGCGCCGACGGAGACGGGGCCATTCGGGTCATGCGGATGGCCCTCCAAGACGCCCGGATGGCTCCCGAAGAGGTCGACTACATCAACGCCCACGGGACGTCTACGCCCTTGAACGACAAGATCGAGACCCTGGCCATCAAGGCCGTCTTTGGGGACCACGCCTGGAAGCTGGCCATCAGCTCGACCAAGTCCATGATGGGTCACCTCTTGGGCGCCGCCGGCGGCGTCGAGGCGGCCGTCTGCGTGCTGGCGATCTGCCACGGCGTCATCCCACCGACGATCAACTACGAATATCCGGACCCCGAGTGCGACCTGGACTACGTCCCCAATCAAGCCCGTCGCCGAGACGTCCGGGTCGCTATGACGAACTCCTTTGGGTTCGGAGGCACCAACGCCTGCCTGATCTTTAAGCGATACGAAGACTAACCGGCCCTTCCCGATTCCCGCCGCATCCCCCCCGGCTTTTGACAGTCAGAGGGTCGTCTCAGTAGAATAGAGCCGTTTTTCAGGGGGCCGGGCTTGGGTCACGCGCTACGTCTTTCCGGCTGAATCTATGCAGTCTTCGTGATGGCAGGATGAGCCACCGTCTTGGGCCGGTCGGAGAGCGCAGGCTACCGGCCTGACTTCATCACGTCGTCCGGGTTTCGCCGAGACTCGTCCCTTAGGTCCGTGGGGGCGGAGAGATGGGAGGACCCAGGTCGCATCACTGGGTATGGGTATGGGGTACTTTCCTCCTGGGGTGGGGTCTCGCCGGGTGCGGCGTCCATCGACCGCCGGCGTCCAAGCCTCCGGCGAGTCCGACCGTCTCGTCCCGTTCGACGCCGGCTCCGAATCCAGGGCAGGGCGACGTCTTGCGAGAAGCCCAGCAGCGCTTTCAAGAAGCCCGGCAGGCCGTCCAGGATGAGCGTTACGACCAAGCCAAACTGGCCTTCGACGAGGCGGCCGTCCTTCTCCTCCAGGTCCCGCCCGACTCGCCCCTGTATGCCCAGGCGCAAGCCTTGCTGGAAGAGATCATGCGCATGACCGTCGAACTCGAACAGGGCCTGCAGGCGCAGGGGATCGCCCTGGGCGAATCTTACGAACCGGCCATCATCGACCAAGTCAAGGACATCCATGTCTTCGTCTCGAAGGAAGAGGTCGACGTCGTCCGGACGTGGCTCGGCCAGACGGCCGTCCAATTCGACCTACCCCTTCGACTGGACGCTGTGGCCGTCCAGGCCGTGACCGAGATGATCAAGGCCTTCCAGACGGTGCGGCGGTCAGAGTTCGAGCGGGGCCTTCAACGGATGCCTCTCCTGCTGGAATTTTACCGACAACAGTTTGCCCAAGCCGGCCTTCCCCAGGACTTGGCCTATCTGGCCCTGATCGAAAGCGGGTTCAACCCCTTCGCTCGCTCTCGGGCCGGTGCGAAGGGCGTCTGGCAATTCATCGAGGGCACGGCTCGGCGGTATGGACTCCGGGTCAACTGGTGGCTGGACGAGCGTTCGGACATCGTCCGGAGTGGGGAGGCGGCCATCGCTTACTTGAAGGACCTGTACGAGATGTTTGGGGACTGGTGGCTGGCCCTGGCGGCTTACAACGTGGGGGAGCGCCGCGTCGCCTGGGCCGTCGAGCGGGCGGGCGTCCAGGACTTCTGGGTCATTCGCCGGATGGGCCTGATTCCGGCCGAGACACGAAACTACGTGCCGGCTTTCATCGCCGCCCTGATCATCGCAAAGCACCCGGAGCGTTTCGGCTTTGAAGTCCCCTCGGCCCCGCCCCTGGCCTGGGAAGAGGTCCCAGCCCGGGGCGGGGTCCGTCTGGCCACGGTCGCCCAAGCGGCGGGGATTCCTTATGATCCCCTGCGGTTTTTGAACGCCAGCCTGCGTCGGGAGTACATCCCAGCCGGTGTCACCCATGTCTTGCGAGTCCCAAAGGACGTCGGCGCCCGACTGGTCCAAGTCCTGGAGCGGATCCCTCGGACAACCCTCGAGAATGTCCTCGTCTATCGGGTCCGGCGGCGCGATACCCTCCATCGGGTCGCCCGACGCTTTGGGGTCTCGGTCGAGCAACTGGCCGAGTGGAACGGACTTTCGGTGACCGATGTCCGCCTGCGGCCAGGTCAGGTTCTTCGGATTCCACGGGGTCCCGATAGACCCGACGCTCGGGGTCAGCCCCTGGCCTTCAGGACGTCGACGACGTATCGGGTCCGACCCGGTGACACGCTGTACCGCATTGCCCAGCGGCTGGGCGTGTCGGTCGAAGTCCTCCGCAGGATGAATCCAGGCGTGTCGCCCCACCGTCTGAGTGTCGGTCAGGTCCTGCGGGTCCCGGCCTCTTCGGCGACCCTGGGGTCCGAGGGGACCGACGGGTCGGTCGTTCACCGGGTTCGGCGTGGAGAGACGCTCTTTCGGATCGCCCGCCTCTATGGGGTCCCCCTGGAACGACTCCTGGAGTATAATGGTCTGTCGGCTGATGCCCCAATTCGACCAGGGGACGTCCTGAAAATCCCCCCCAAGGAGGGCTACGATGCAAATTCGGGAACGTGAGTTCGGAGACGTGACGGTCTTGGACGTCTCCGGCAAGATCACGATCGGCGAGGGTGATGTCCAACTGCGGAACAAAATCCACGAACTCTTCGAGCGGGGTCGGCGGAAGATCCTCCTGAACTTGGGGGAGGTATCTTACATGGACAGTGCCGGGATTGGCGAGCTGGTCGCCGCCTACACGGCGGCCCGCAATCGGGGCTGTGATCTGAAGCTCCTGAATCTGACCAAGAAGGTTCAAGACCTCCTGACCATCACGCACCTGATGACGGTCTTCGAGGTTTATAAAGACGAAGCCGAGGCTCTGAAGAGCTTCTCCCGGTAGTCTGCCCGTGGGGGGCCGGGCCTGGGTGTCGGATGAAACCGTGGTAGGTGGGGATGGACCTATCGTCGGACGAACCGTGACGACAGACTGGCATGCATGGCTTCAACAGCGGGCCGAAGTCGCCCGAGAGTGGTCTCACGCCTTCTGTATGTGGTTCCGCGCCAGTCTGGCTTATTTCGTCCTCCACTATCACCCCAACCGGGAAGACGCCTCGACGCCCCTGAACCTCAAGAATTTCGTCCCCGAGGTCCAGGTCTTTGCCCACGGGATGGCGGCCCTCCTTCAATCGACCGCCCATTTGGTCTCCGTCGAGTCGGTCGAACGCTATCAATTCCGGGAGTACCTCCGGAGCCTCTTGCAGGACGAGGCCGGTTGGTTTTTACTCCAGCCCTGGCCGACGGTCAGCCAGACGCCGGACGAGCAGATGCTTCAGTTCATGGATACTGTCGGCCAATTTCGCACGTTGGCCTTTCACATGGGGCAAGCCCCCTGGGTCGCCTATCCGGCCTTCGTCGTCATGGGTCGGATTTTCCGTCAACACGTGCTGAACACGCCGATTGCGGCCTGGCTGGTTCAGCGGTCCCTGATTCCCGGCGTCGACGAGATCCCCCATGCGGAGGTCCGCTACCTGTGCCGGTATCAACTGCCGCCCGCCGTCCGGCCGGTCGTCGCTTGGGTCGTGGCCAAGCTGTATCAGTGGCTGGCTTACCTGGAGATGTTCCCGCCTCTATCCGAGGACATCGGTATCCTTCGGCGGAATTACATGGTTTTCATCCTCTTGAATGCGGAGGTCCAGCGGCTCAAACGGCGGTGGGACCGCTTCCTGGTCCAGGTTCATCCGTGGCCGTCGAATTGGGTCGAAGCCCTGGAGGGCACGCTTTTCGCCCTCCAGATGGAGATGAAGAAGGTCATCCACCGGGAGATGCTGGGGTTCTTAGAGGTCCAACGGTCGGCCGGCCTCTACATGCGCCTGGAAAACAGCCAGGGCATCCTGCGAAATGCCTTCCAGCAGGCCATCCTGTCCCTCCTCCAGATGGCCGACCCCTCCCTCTCGGGGACCGTCCTGTTTCCCAACTATCGGACGAAGTTGGAACAGTCGCTCCGCCTGCGGGAGGACCTCTGGTCCCTCCGTCAGCTCGTGCGGGACATCTGGCGGAACCACGCCTGGGACCGGTGGAACGAGCTCGTCTCGGAGTTCCGTCGGTTCCGTAACACGACGATGCATTTCTTGATGTACCGGGACTGGACTCACTTTGATGAGTTCTACCGGCAGGTCCAGCGGGTCCGCACGCCCGCCGCCCGGACGGCCTTACTCGACCAGTTGAATGCCTTCCTGGGCGCTCTCCTGAAAGAGATTAATAAACGAGACGTCTTACAGGGCTACCCCTTCCCCTACAGGATCGAGGACGAGTGAGGCTCTGAAATCGGGCAGTAAGGCAGTAGGGCAATAAGGCAGTAAGGGTCGGGGGACCGATCGTCCGTCGTCGTACCAATGACGGCCCCCAGGTGGATAAATTCGAGATAGACAAACTGTCAGGACGGGGTCAGGCGAGAAGCGGTCGCTGAGACCGAATGCCGCCCTGTCATCAGGGCATCCTTTTCCATCGATAGGAACGCCGCTTCCACCCGCTTTCCGAATTCCCTTACTCCCTTACGGCCCTATTGCCTTATTGCCTTACTGTCTTACTGCCCTACCCCTGGTATCGCACCGCCGTCTCGACGATGCGGGCCGTCTTTTCCAAGTAGGCGGCATAGCTGTAACGGGCCCGAAAGTACTCGACGGCCCGCCGAGCACGGCGCTCGACCTCGTCTGGATGGTCGAGGGCATACCGCAAGCCGGCCAGGAGCCCTTCGGCCGACGGCTCGACGAGGAGGGCGACCTCGTCGGTCAGGACCTGTGTGTGGGTCGGATGGCGAGTCGCCAGGATCGGCCGCCCGGCGGCAAGATAGCTGTAAATCTTCAGGGGCGTATTCGTCCCGGCCCGACGGGGTGACACCAAGAGGTCGGCGGCCTTCTGGAGAGCGGCGGCCTCCTGGGGACTCATCCGAGGTAAGAGCCGAACACAGTCCTCTAAATCCAAGGCTCGCAAACGATCGGCCCATTCCGCATACCGCTCGGGTTCGACACCCGCCAGGACCCATCGGACGGCCGAGCCGTCGGAGTCGGCCTTCCAACGGGCGATGGCTTCCAGGAGCATGTCCAGACCCTGATAGGGCTCGAAAGTCCCGATATAGGCGGCCAGATAGTAGCCGTCGGGATTCACGGCCTGGCGGACCCGGCGGACCTCATCGTCGGAGACTTGTTCGATGAATTCAGCGACGCCGACATTTTCGATGACTTCATAGGGCAAGTCCGGTCGCAAGCGGCGGACGACATACGCCAGCTCATCGCAGATGGCGATGAGCGCACGGGTGTGTCGAATCGTCCATCGTTCGAATCCCCGCCAGACCCAGGCGGCGACTCGGGCCAGGGGGACCCTGAAGTTGTACATCTGCTGACTCAGCAGGGAGTGCATGTCGTACAGATGGGGCAGGCCATACCGTTTTTGCCACCATGCGCCGATGAGGGAGGCTTCCTCGTGGGTGTGGACGACGTCGTAGCGTTCGGACCGGAGGAGACGCCGGGCGGTTTGGTACAAGCTGAGGTCCAGCAAGATCTTGCGCAGGGACGGCCCGATGGGAACGCTTCGCACGCCGGGCGGTCGGGCACAGCGCACGATCCGCACGCCCGGCAGGGCGATGTCCTCCCCAAAGGGGTACGTGACGAGGTCGACCTGATGGCCCAGGTCGCTGAGGGCCTTCAGCCGATGGAGGACCGAAAGGGGCGTCCCCCGCGGTGTGAAGAACGGCTCCGGGGCCAACATCAGGATTCGCATCGGCGCCTCCCTGGGACCCAGATTACCGAAAACCGTCGCCGCTGTCACCGGCCGACAGCCGCCAGGCACTGCTCGACGGCCCGGTGGTATCGGGTCGGGTCGGGATTCAGGGGGTCATAGTCCAAGTGGATTCCCTGGCGTTCGAGGGTCTGGACGATGTCGAACCGGTATCGGGCCGTCGCCAGGTCCGCATCGTCCAGGAGCCGACAGAGGGTCGGGAGACCCTCGGGATGACCCCAGTCGGTCATCAGGCGGGCCCAGAAGTAACGGTCGATCCAGGCCACTGGTGCATGTTTCAGCTCCGCCGGCAGGGTCGCCGGCGGCCGAGGCCACTGACGTTGGATCTCCCGCAGGAAGTCTGCCTTTTCGGCGGAGTCCGAAGCCCGAAGGAGGCGTTCGTAAAGGTCTACCAGCAACTGGCTCTCTGTCTCGGTGTCCCGAAAGGCCCGGCGATTCGTCGGCTGCGCCTTCGCCGGGGGCCCTTCTGCCGTCTCGACGGGTTCGTGGACGTGCACCGTGGGCCGGGCCGCTGGGACACCCGATTGGACCTGCAAGATCAGGATACCCAGGGCGACGAGGAGGGCCGCCGCGACCCCGGCCAGGGCCAGGCGTCGCCGCCACGCCGGGGCGGCCGTGACCCACGGACGGACGAGGTGGGCCGCCAGTAAAGCCGCTCCAAAGGTCACGGCGACCATCGGCCCGCTCGGGGCGTCATAGGCCCACGAGGCCAGCAGGCCGACGACTGTGATGAGAGTCCCCAGGCCATAAGCCGTCAGCAGGCGGGGCAGGAAACCGTCCAGGAACAAGGCCGAGATGACGGCCGGGATGACCAAAAAGCAGAAGACCAGCAGGACGCCGGCGACCCGGACGGAGAAGATGACGACGATCCCGAAGGTCACGTAGAACACGAAGTCCCACCATCGGACCCGCACGCCCGCCGCCCGAGCGGCCTCGTAGTCCTGGGAGATCTGCCAGAACCGGCGGAACAGCAGGGCATGGACCAGGCCGATGACCCCGTATACGGCCGCATCCAGGGCCACGTCCCGGGGACGGACCCACAGAATGATGCCTTCCAACATCTCCTTGACGTATTCCGAGCCCTCGGGGGCCCAGTTCGCCAAGAGGATGCTGGCCGCCGTTGCCACGGCGTACACGATCCCGATGTAGGCCTCCTGGGGGACCCGCTGTTCCCGGTGGCGCGTCCAGGCCAACACGAAGGCGCCCAGGACGACAGCCCCCAGCGATAGGGCATAGCCCACAGGCGAATTCGGCGTGCGGTGGAAAAACACGGCCATCATCCCCCCGAGGGCCGCAATCTGGGCCATCGCCAGGTCGACAAAGATGATGCCCCGTTCGATCACGTGGATCCCGAAGTAAGCATGGATGCCGATCAGGACCAGACACGCCAGGAAGGGCGTGCTCATAAACTCAAGAACCTGCGCCATCGCCACCTCCCGGGAATTCGGGAGCTCGGGAATCCGGCAGTCTGGGGATGGAGGGGCCATAGTAACCCCTCGGGGTGCCGCCGGTCCTGAACAAAGGAGCAACCCCCGGGACGTCCAGTGCCTTTCCCGGAAGCGCTGAGTCCAGACGCCGCGATGAAGTGTACCGCGGCTCAGGACACCGGCATGATCGTCAGTGCTTCGGGGGATTCGGGCCGGACGCCCCCATTCCCAAACTGCCGAACTGCCGAACTCCCGAATTGCTGTATTCCCGAATTCCCGGCCCGTTGGAAGGCATCGGCGATGGACCGGACCCAAAAGTCCACGACGTCCCAGTAAGTCGGGAACTGGGCCGTCACGCCCATCGGGATGACAACCGGCACGGCCCCGGCCCGCTCAGCAACGGTCCGGACCTTCTCCGGGTCAAAATAAACGGCGGCGATGAGGACCCGGACGTTCTCCTTCTGCATCCGCTCGATGACCTGCGCGACGTGTTGGGGCGACGGCGGAATGCCCGGCTTCGGCTCGATGTAATCGACGATCTGCTGACCGAAGAGGGTCGCAAAGTAGATCCAGTCCTTGTGGTAGCACACGACCTTCCGGTCTCGGAAGGCCAAGCCTGCCTTGAGCCAACCGCCCAGGCGATCGATGAGGGGCTGTCCCTGATACGTCTTGGACTGCAAGAAAGAAATAAGCTGGCCACTTTCCACGAGCCGGTCCAGGAGGTCGCCCCCGAACATCCGGACGAGGGTGTCGCCGAAGAGACGGCGGTCGACCTCGTCCTTGAAGTGCTGGAGGTTGTGCTCGTAGATGTCCCGGTGGGCCGGGTCGACCCGGATGAGGCCCGCCGCGATATTGGCGGCGACTCGCTTCATCAGCCAGGGGCTCGTGTAGATGTGGGGATTCCCGTAGACATGAATGTCGCCCTCGGCCCGAGAGGCCGTCGCCGGGACTTCCAGGAGTCGGATCCCCACCGAGGCCGAGACGTAACCGGGACTGCCTGGCATGATGCGGGCGTTTCCGGCCTTCGCCAAGAGGGCCGGCTCCCAGAGCTCTAAGTCGAGGCCTGTCGAGATAAAGAGGTCCGCATTCTGGACCAGGACAGCGTAGCTCGGCTTGGGCTTCACGAAGTGGGGGTCCTCGGTCCCGTCGGCGATGGAGACGACCTCCACGTAAGGCCCCCCGATGAGCTGGGCGACAAACCCATAGTTCGTCAGTGTGGCGACGACCCGGACTTTTTTCGGCTGGGCCGTCCCCTGGGGGCCTTGGGCCAAAAGGATGCAGACCCAAATCCCGATCACCCCGATCGGTCCGAAACGCCGCATAGCCGCCTCCGTTCTGTTGGCCGAATCAGTAATTCTCATGCTTGTGCGGCCCGGCCGCCCATGTCAGGAGGAACGCCACCCGATGCTCCGTCGGTCGGTCTGCCCGACCCGTCCGGAGATAGCTGTACTGAAGTCGCAGGCGGACCCACTCGCTCTGCCAGAAGGTCAGGACCGGCGAAAGACCCCAGACGGTCGTACCAGCCTCGTCCATCCGTTGGACGTAGTCGGCCCGCAGGCCGACCAGCCACCGCCGGTCCAGCCGATACTCGACGAAGGCAAAGCCACCCCAGCGGGACCGCCACACCGGCGGGGCGGGCAGGACCGCTTCTTCTTCCGGCTCGGCCGTCGTCAGGAACGTCTCCAGACGGTCCCAGAAGGCCTCGACCCACACGTCCAGGCCCCGGTACTTAGCCCGCTCGGGCGGCGTCCAGTTGAGTCGGGCGAAGGCATTCCATATCCGGTGCCGCAAACGGGGCTCCCGCTCGGCAAGACCCCAGAGGGTCGAGGCCCCGAACTCCAGGAACGTACTGTCCGACAAGTCGTAGTAGTTGTTGAGGTATGCCAGCCAGGCCGGCCGGGTCAAGGAGTTCCCCCGAAAGCCGTCGGCATCACCGGCGACGAGCGAGACGACGACCTCTCCGGCCGAACTCCACAGCTTGGGCAGGAGCCACGCCACGTGGACGCCCGTCTGGGCGGTCTGGGCCTCCTCACCCAGATACTCCTGCATGGCAAGAGGCGGGTCGATCTGGGGAAAGGCATGGAGGTGCCATCGGTTTAACATGCCGATCTGCATGAACTGGCGTCCGACCGAGAGACGCAGACGGCCCGGGAGGGTCAACCACTCGACGTAAGCCTCTTCCAGATGGATCTCGTCATCCTCCCAAGAGACAAAGACCTTCATCCGGCTATAGGGGTCTAGCATGGAGGCAAAACCAAACTCGAGTTCCCGAAGGACAAAGGGCGAGTCGGGCTCGTCGGCCAAGTCCGCCGAAGGTGTCGTGTAGCGGCCCAGGACGTCGCCCGTGACGGTCACCTCGGGGTTCAACTTGCTGAGATTCAGGGCGCCAGAACTCGGGAGCCCCGCCGGCGTCGATTCGGCTGGTGGGGGCGGGGTCGGCGTCGATTGCTGAATCTCTTGTTTCAGACGCTCCAGCTCTTGGTCCGGCACTGTCGGGGTCGTCGGCGGCGCCGACGGTTGCAAGACCTGACGAATCTGATCTGTGACCTCTTGGAGGGCTTGAACCTGAGCCGCCAGGGCCTCGACCTGCCGGAGGAGGGCCTCCATCGCCTGAACCTGGGCCTGAAGGGTTTGGACCTGCTGACGAAGTCGTTCAAGCTCGGTCGCTTCCGAAGTCGAGGGTGCCTGGGCCCAGGCCGTTCCGCCGACCAACCAGGCCACAGCACCAAGCGTCCCCAGGAGTCGGCGGAGGTGACGGAGCCGATCCGTAAGTTTCCCATAGGGGCGGGACCTCATCGGCATCCTCCAAGACGGAGACAGACAAGGTTCAGTGAAGGAAGGGTACGCCCGCTTCGCTCAGGAGTCGCTTCCACCAAGGACAGTCCGAATGTCTCGATGGGCGGAGCGAAGCGAAGGCGTGTGAAAAAGCCCGACTCATCCGTGGAGGGACATCATCGGACGGGCGGGGCTCGAGAGGCAAAGGGAAAAGCTGGGTCGGAGGTAACCGGGGCCCGTACGTCGAGGGACCCCTGGGGGCGACTTACCAAGAATACGTCGAGTCCCGCCGGCGGCTCGGGCTCGACGAGGCTGTGGGCACAAAGGGGGCATTTCCACCCACTGCCCGGGTGAGCATGCAGACCCCACGCCCCCAGCACGAGGAGGACACCCAGCAGGGCCCACCATCGGGACCGTCTGATCCCACGACGTAGGTCCCTCATCAGACACTCCTTATTGAAAAGGCATTCTACTCTCGTGTAGCGGCCCGATCAAGAGGCGCCGTCCCGGGTCGACTGTTCCATGAATGGCAGACGGTGTATAGCGAACAACGAACGGCGGGTCGTGATCCACAGGGGACCGACGCCGGCATGACGGCCAGCTCTGTAAGGATGATACCGGCATCACCGCCGGTTTCATAAGGATGACACCGGGATAACTCCCGGTGTTCCGATAGGATGGACGCCGCCGTCACCGGCGGCGCCGGGGCAGGGGGACCCCGGGATGACTCCCGACGTTCCGAGGGATCTGTCATTCCTTGACCACTGCCAAGGGAGGTGCGTTATGTCTGCTCTTGCCACTCGGTATTCGCCGTTCGCTATTTGCCGTTCGCCATCTGGAGGTTTCCCCTCCTTCATGGCCGGAAGGATTTTTCTTTTCACCCCCCATCCACCCCTTTCGCAATAGTCACCCGGCAGACGTTGGGTTGATTCGCTTCCGGCCCGACCCTATCATCTTCTCGATAGTTCTCCTGGCTTGGAGGCTCGAGCCTCCAGCCTGGAGAGGCTACAGAGGAGAGTCTTCCCATGACACCGTCCCCGACGGTTTCCCTGGAGGCCTTGGCCGAAACGTTGGTCCGTCAGGGTCTGCCGACACCGGAGGTCCGGGCGATCGCCGCCCGTTTGGCGCAGAACGAGCTCTTTGACGGTTCTCTCTACCGGCGGCTGGCCCAAATCGAAAAAGACGCCGATGTTCAACAAATGCTGATCCATCTGAGCGAGTTTGAGGACCGCCACGTTCGCTTCTGGCAGTGTCTGGCGGGTTTAGACCGTGTGCGTCTGACGGTCGGCTTGCGGGTCAAGATGGCCTTTCTCCTTTTCCTGCGGCGGCTCCTGGGTTCCAAGCTGACCTTTTTGATTCTGGAAGCCATTGAGCACTACGGGGTGACCAAGTATCTGAAGCTGTGGGAGCAGTACCGGAATACGTCGCTGGCTGAGGGCATCCGGGCCATCCTGATGGATGAGCTGAAGCATGAAGACGAAGCGATCCTACAAGCCAACCGACGGCACATTCGGAGCGAGGACTTCCGGCACACGGTCTTGGGCCTCAACGACGGCCTCGTCGAGATTCTGGGGAGCGTGGGCGGGTTCTACGCGGCTTTCCGGGACCCCCATACCGTCGCCCTGGCGGCCTCCATCGTCGGCGTCGCCGGAGCCCTCTCCATGGCGGCGGGTGCCTATGCGTCGGTCAAGTCCGAGGTCGAGGTTCAGGCCGTCGAGAAGTCCAAGATGCGGGTCTTGGCCGAGATCACGGGCGACTCGGTCGAGGAGTCGAGCGGGGAGAGTCCCTGGCGGGCCGCCCTCGTCGTCGGGGTCTTTTACCTGCTGGGGGCGTTGATTCCGGTCCTACCCTTCTGGCTGGGTGTCCAACGGCCCTTCGTTTCGTTCGTCTCGGGATTTCTGGCGGCGGGTCTGATAGCGGCCCTCTTAGCCGTGATGTCCGGCGTACCGGTCTTGCGGAAGATGACCGAAAATGCCCTCATCGTGGCGGGCACCGTCGCCATCACGTATGCCATGGGCTTGCTGGCCCAGCGGTACTTCGGGATCGAGATCCCCTGAGGCGGGATGGTAAGGCAGGAAGGCAATAAGGCAGGCAGGGAATTGGGCCAAGCGGGTGGAACTGGCGTCCCCATGGGGGGCTAAGAATGTCCTGATTTGCAGGACCATGATGCGACCTCGACGCCCCCTTCTTGCTGGACCCCGCTTGAGTACGTCATCGCAAATGGACTGAAGCGGGGAAACGGCTATCGGCTTGACGATGGACCGTCGGTCCCCCACGCCTTACTGCCTTCTTGCCGTACTGCCCTCCTGCTTCCCCGCCGATTCGAGGCATCCATGCGGACCTATGCGGAAGCGTTGGAAGTCCTGCGAAGCCGGACCCGGCCCCTGGGCAAGGAGGCGGTCCCTTTAGGACAGGCCCTGGGACGGGTCGCGGCCGAAGCCATCCGGGCGCCGTCGGATCAGCCGCCTTGGGCGAATGCGGCGATGGACGGCTATGCCGTCCGAAGCTCAGACGTCCATTCACCCGAGGCGCGGCCTCTCCTGCGAGTCGTCGGTCAGGTCGCCGCCGGTCAGTGGCCGGACCGGACGGTCGAACCTGGGACGGCCGTGCGCGTCTTCACAGGGGCTCCGGTCCCACCCGGCGCCGACGCCGTCGTCCCCCAAGAGGACGTCGTCGAGACGTCGGAAGGGATCCAAATCCGCCGACCGGTTTCGCCGGGTGAAAACGTCCGACCGCCGGCCGAGGACTTCTCGGCCGGCACGTGCCTGATCCCGGTCGGTCGGTACATCACGCCGGCGGACATCGCCCTGGCCGCCACGGTCGGGCGGGACCGCCTGTGGGTCTACCGGGTCCCGCGGGTGTTGGTCCTGGCCTCGGGGCAGGAACTCGTCGAGCCGGGTCAGCCGCTCGAACAAGGTCGTATCTATGACTCCAACAGTTACTTCTTACAAGCCCGCCTTCGGCGGCTCGGCGTCCCGGTCGAGCGATGGTCCTTTCTCCCCGACCGGTGGGAAGACGTCCGCTCGACGCTGGCCCGGGCGTTCGACCGATTCGACGTCGTCATCACGACGGGCGGCGTGTCGGTCGGAGCCTACGACCTGATTCGGAAGGCATGGGAAGCGCTGGGCCTCGAGACGCTTATCGCCGGCGTGGCGATCAAGCCGGGCAAGCCCCTGTGGGTCGGCACGGCCGACGGTCGGTGGGCCTTCGGCCTACCGGGTAATCCGGCCTCGGCTTACGTGTGCCTCGAAGCCTTTGTCTATCCGTGGCTCTGGTGGGTCCAGGGATTTCCCGGCGCGCTTCCCTACCGATTCCCCGTGACTCTTGGCCGGGCGGTGCAGAATCCCGGCGGGCGGACATTTTTCCTCCGGTGCCGCCTGCACGTCCGACCGGACGGGTGGTATGCCGAGCCGGCCGGTCCGCAGGGGTCCCATATCGTTCGGACGACGGCCCTGTCTCAAGCGCTCGTCGTCGTCGAGCCGAATGCTCGCTGGGAGGCCGGCACTGTGGCTCCGGCCTTCATCCCCGAGGCGCATCCCCTGGACCTGCTCCTGGCCGAGGTTCCCTGACGTCGGACGGCGAATCGCAGATTTCGAAGCGTCGGTGCAGGCCCTGTCTTGGGCCCTATGACCCCGGTTCGCAATCCGCAATTTCTGGGGGTTGCCCCCCGGGGGAGGCGGAATTATAATGAGAGCAACTCCATTTGAGGAGTCGATGTCATGGATGACGATATTCGACGCGGATATGGATTTTTCTTCCGACCTAAAATTCCTTGAAGGAGGTGAGGCCGATGACGCAAGCCCTCGGGGTTCATTACCTTCTAGAGCTCCGGGATTGTGATCCCCACATCATCGACGACCTCCCCGAGGTCCAGCGGATTCTGCTGGAGGCGGCGCGCCGGTCCCGCGCGACCATCATCGACACGGTCTTCCGCAAATTCTCCCCCCAAGGTATCAGCGGCGTCGTGATCATCGCCGAATCCCACTTTTCTATCCACACGTGGCCCGAGTATCGGTATGCGGCCGTCGACATCTACACGTGTGGGCGGATCGACCCCCTATCGGCTGTCGGCTACATGATCGAGGAGTTCCGGTCTGGGAATCCGGCCTTCGTGATGCTCAAGCGCGGGCTCCTGCCGCAACCCTTCGAGGACTTACAGTTTCGGTTAGGCCGTCCCCGTTTGCCCGTTCAGGAGGACCCCAACGAGATCTCCGAGTGGTTTTTCCTGGACTTCATCAATCCCAGCAGTGCGAACCTCATCAAGGCCCGGCGGCTGATCTTCTCGGCGCGCTCGCCGTACCAGGAGATCGAAATCCTGGACACGCAGGCCTTCGGGAAGTGCCTGATGCTGGACGGGCGGATGCAGTCAGCCCAGGCTGACGAATTCATTTATCACGAAGCCTTGGTGCATCCGGCCATGGTCACGCACCCGAACCCGGAGTCGGTCCTTATCGTCGGCGGCGGTGAGGGCGCGACCCTGCGGGAAGTCTTGCGGCATCGGACGGTCCGACGGGCCGTGATGGTCGACATCGACCGTCAAGTCGTGGAGGCCTGTCGGCTGTTCCTGCCTGAGTGGAGTGACGGTGCTTTCGAGGACCCCCGGGCGGAACTCGTCATCGACGACGCCCGGCATTACCTGACGTCGACGGACGAGCAATTTGACGTCATCATCATGGACATTACCGAGCCCTTAGAGAATGGGCCCTCGGCCCCGCTGGTGACCTATGAGATGTTCCAGATCGTTCGGTCCCACCTGAAGCCTCAGGGGGTCGTGGCCAACCAGTCGGGCAGTACGGGTATTTCTGAGCTTCACTTCTTCGCCTCGATGCACAAGACGCTCCGAGCTGTCTTTCGGTACGTGGCGCCCTATTCGATCCAGATCACGTCCTTTGCGATGCCGTGGGGGATCGTGATCGCATCGGATGCACTGGATCCCCGGACGCTGACGGCGGATGAGGTCGACCGTCGCCTGCGGGCCCGGTGTGAGGTCGAGAAACTCCGCTTTTACGACGGCGCCGTCCACCAAGCCCTCTTTGCATTGCCGCGATACATGCGGTCGATGTTGGAGGAACTGGGCCAAGTCCTCTATGACGATGGACCGCCCCTGTACCGACCTATCGACTATGCCATCACGATCGGGTAGGCTCCGGTGGGTCGAGGGTGGCATCGGCCCCGGCGGGGGTCTCCTGCAGGGTGGCCCAGGGCTCGGCGACGTCGACCAGGCGGCCGTGCTCCAAGACGATCCGGCGCTGGGCCCGCCGGGCCACATGGGGAGCGTGTGTGACCAGTAGGATCGTCTTGCCGCGAGCGTGAATCCTTTGGAAGAGGGCTAAGACGGTCTGTTCGGCCTCGTGGTCCAGGCTTCCCGTCGGCTCGTCGGCCAAGAGGATGGGAGGGTCGTTGACGAGGGCCCGGGCGATGGCGACCCGCTGTTGCTCCCCGCCGGAGAGCTGGGCCGGGTAATGGGAAAAGCGGTCGCTCGCCAGACCGACGAGTTCCAGGACCCGCCGGGCCTGGGCTTCGTCCGGCACGCTGTGGAAGTACTGGGCCAGCATGACGTTTTCCAGGGCCGTCAAGTACGGGACGAGGTGGAACTGCTGGAAAATGATGCCGACGTAATTGCGGCGGTAGTCGGCGGCGGCGGAGCCCTCCAGGGTATGGACGGGGATCCGGTCGACCCAGACCTCCCCGGCCGTCGGTCGGTCTAGGCCCCCGATAAGGTGGAGGAGCGTACTCTTGCCGGCCCCCGAGGGCCCCATGATGGCGACCCACTCGCCGCGTTCGATGGCCAGCGAGATGCCGTCCAGCGCCCGTACGCCGTTCGGATACTCCTTCACGACTTGGCGACACTCGATGAAAGCCATCGTAACCCCTGCCTCGGATGTCTCCCTCGTCGAGAGCGGTCTGGCAAGCCCATGACGGCTGAAAAGGATGCCGGTCATTCTTCCGGGGGCCATAAATCCAGCCGACGGGACGCCCGCAGGCGGTGGAAGTGGGCCTCCATCTGAGCCACCGGCCACGGACCCTGGTCGCCCAGGCCCCGGACCCGGACGGCGACCGTCTCCTGGGCCGCTTCCCGGTCGCCCACGACGAAGATAAAGGGGATCTTTTCCAGTTCAGCGTCCCGGACCTTGGCCGAGACCCGCTCGTCCCGGAGGTCCACCTCGACCCGGAATCCCTGCTGAAATAGCCGTTGCTGGACCCGCATGGCGTAGTCGGCATGCCGGTCTGAGATCGGCAGGACCCGGGCCTGGACGGGGGCGACCCAGAAGGGAAAGGCACCGGCGAAATTCTCGATCAGGACGCCCATGAAGCGTTCCATCGAACCCAGGATGGCCCGGTGGATCATCGTGACCCGATGGGGGTGCCCGTCGGGACCCACGTAAGTCAAGTCGAAACGCTCGGGGAGGTTGAAGTCCACCTGGACCGTCGAGCACTGCCACCATCGCCCGATGGCGTCCCGAATCTTCACGTCGATCTTGGGACCGTAAAAGACGCCCTCCCCGGGGTCGACTTCGTAGGCCAGGCCGGCCCCTTCGAGGGCCTGCTGGAGCGATCGCGTGGCGACCTCCCAGGCCTCCAGGGTGCCGACGTACTTTTCCGGCCGCGTCGAAAGGTAGACCTTGTACTCGTGG
>JAUQPV010000293.1 GCA_030550225.1 Acidobacteriota bacterium
CCATGCACGAGTGGGCGAGCAGTCCGACGGTGAGGATGGCGCTGTAGAGGCGCCAGTAGAGGACGCTCCGGACGGCCTGGGTGAAGTTGGGAAGCTGCACGGCCACCTTCTCCGAAAGGGGGGTGCTCGCCGATCTATATCGGAAAAGTTGCCGAGTGCAACTTTTCCGATATCCAGTATGGAGAGACCACTTGCTGGGTGGAGGCCCTGTGGGAGGTCGGGTCGGAAGAGGGCCCCTCAGGGGGAGAAAGCGAAGAGGAGGGATTCAAATGGCACGGCTGGTAAAAGCTCGTGAATTCGCGGCCCTACTCGGGCTGCATTACAAGCTGGTCCTGCGACTGGCGCGGCAGGGTCGCATCCCCGCCGCCATCAAGGTGGGTCGTCGGTTTGTGTTCGACGTGGCGAAGCTGGACGAGACGGTCGAGGCCCTCCGCCGGCAGGGGTCGCAGGACACGGAGCGGGAAGCGAGGGAACGACAACTTAGAAAACATCTGGGAGGTCTGCCGTGACAGATTTTGATTTTACCCCTGTCGTCATGGCTGAACAAGACCCGGAGCTGGAGCGCCTCGTGCTGGGGATTCCCCTGGTGCAGCCCGAATGTCTGCCGGCCCTGCTTCAGGCCGTCACGGACCCGGGGTACTTCGCCGTCCTGGCCCATCGACTCATCTTTCAGGTCCTTCGAGACCTGCCTAATCCATCCTTTCCGGTGCTGATGGACGTCTTGCGCCAACGAGGGCTCCTCCCGGAGGTCGGCGGACCCGCCTATCTTGAGCGCCTCCTCGAGTTCCCCCGGTCTGTCGACTACGGCTACTCCTTGAGCAAGTTCGTCCGGACGGCCCGGCGGCGATGGGTCCTGGAGCGACTCTCGAGCCGGCTCCGGGAGGTCGATGGGAAGGAACGGGAAATTAGTGAAATTCTTGCGGAGATTCTCAGGGAGTTAGACCCTCCCTGGCGGACCGTTTCGCTCCGGACGGTACCAGACGCCGGTCCGACCGAGTGGGTATGGGGCCCTTACATTCCGAAGCGGCACGTGACGCTCCTGGAGGGCCGTCCTGACGCCGGCAAGACCTGGATCGCCCTGGACCTGGCGCTCCGCTGGGTCGTCCGAGTCGGGGGTCGGGTCCTGTACGCTACGGATGAGCATGACCCATCTGAGCTGAAGAGCCGTGTCGTCCGCCTCGGAGCGACAGACGACGAACTGGGCCGGATTGAGGTCCTGACCGGGGTGACGCAGGAAGCCCTGGAGCAGGTGATTCGGGCCCGCCCTTACGACCTGGTCGTCGTCGACCCCATCACGGACTTGCTCTATGCCCATGCGGACCCCAACCGGGTCAATGTGGCCAAGCAAGTGATGGCCGTGCTACGGCGGCTGGCGGCGGTCACGGGAGCGGCCGTCCTGGCCATCCGGCATTGGGCCAAGGGTGTGAACTCCCGTACGAGCCCCCTGAACAGGGGATTGGGTTCCATCGGCTTTGTCGCGAAGGCTCGGTCGGTCCTGCACGTCGGCCCGGTCGGACCCCAGGAGATGGCCCTTGTGCACGTGAAGCACAATCTGGGACCTCGCGGGCCCAGTCAGGTCTACCGATTAGACCCCGGGGCCGACCCGCCCTTTGCCTGGACCCAAGAGGCGTCGTCCGTCGGGGCCCTGGACATCGGATGGGATGACTATGAGCTTGCTGAACTGGAGCGGGCCGAGCGGTGGCTCCGGGAACTTCTGGGCAACGGCGAAAAGAGGGTCTCGGAAATCACGGCCCTGGCGGCCACGGAAGGCATCTCGGCGGCGACCCTGCGCCGGGCCAAGGAGGCCCTGAGGGTCCGTTCCAAGAAGCGGGGTCGTGTCTGGGTCTGGACGATGGGCGGAAGGTGATCAAAGGGACCCCTTATATAGGGGCGCGCATCTTGAGCATCTTCCCGGGAAAAGCGGCTTCGGATGCGGAGCGGGCGAGATGCTCATGCAGGCGTCGCCCTCCGACCGTCGTTGGGAGAATCAACCATGAGAGCTGTCTCCGTGCGTTCGATCGTCACCGCGGGCCTCGCCAGGGTTCGGGCATTCCGGGACCGGTTCCGGGTCTGGGAGGTCCGTTACCGGTGGTGGACGTGGAAGGCCCGGGTCCTCGAGACCGTGCGGTCCTGGGCCCGGACGGCGGCCTGGACGGGCCTGGTCGTCGTCATCCCGCCCCTGGGCGTCTTCATCCTGATGGCCGAGACGGGCCTCTGGGTCTATCCCGGCGTGCCCCGCCGGCTCTATGGCCTGGCCGAGTACGGCTTGGCCCAGGCCTGGTTCTGCGGGAGGGGTCAGTTTTACCGCCTGGCCTGCTTGGCCTATCGCCGGGGGATGTTCGACTATCAGGCCTTTGTCGAGAAGGCCGGCGACCGGGCACCTCGTGATGAGTTCCACAAGGCGGTCTGGCATCTCCTGGCCCTCACGACGCTCGGCCTGGCCGTAGACCTGGCGGAGGCCGGGGCCCTCTGGTTCGGCCTCCGGGAGGGCCTGCGGTGGCTCCGGCGGCAGGACGAGGCCGCCCGCCGCCGGCGTCTCCTGCGGGAGACCCTGACAGCTCCGCTGGCGGAACTGGAGCGACCCGACCCGGCGCGGGCGAAGGTCTTAAGGGCATGGCTCCTCGAGGCCAGGGTGGGGGTCCCCCCTTACTGGTGGAGTCATGCGGCGGCCCTCGTCCTTGCCGTCCTGCTTCGCCATCGGGGACTGCCGGCCTCGACCGAGCGGGGGAAGTTCCACGACGCCGACCGGGGGGGCCTTCTGAGACATTCACTCGAGACGCTCTGTCATGCCATCGTGCGCATCCACCGGGTCTATCGGGACGACCGGGAAGGCCGGGTCCTCGTGGCCCTCGCCCTGGGTCACGACCTGGGAAAGGTCGTCGCCCACGAGGAGCGGGGCGGGCGGATTTACATGACGGGGGGTCACGAGGTTTACAGCCGCCAGCTCCTGACGTGGGCTTTCCTCGTGGACCCCGGACTGCGGCGGCATCCGGACCTCTGGCAGGCGGCCCTGGAAGTCCTGTCCGAGACCCGCCGGCCGGCGGTCCCGAAGGACATCGGCCCCTCGGCCTCCTGGGAGGACCGGGTCCGGTACGTCCTGGGAAGCGATCGGGCGGCCATCCAGACGGCTTCGGTGGTGCCTGGGGCGGACGCACCAGGGCCGGTATCAGGGGGCCGGGTGGCACGGCCGGTGGGCCAGCTTGGAGAGCCGATGCCACCGGCCAGTCCGCCGCGCCGTGAGGCTCAACGGGCGACACCCGGGGGTCCATCCGACACCCGGGTGACGCCCAGCGTCCTGAGTTCGGGCGGCGCCCCGCCGGAGACCGCAAGCCGGAGACCGCAGGCCGATGACCGCAAACGGCCGTCCGCCGTGATGGAGTCGAGGGAAGGGGGTCGGACATCGAACGGCCCGACCGACCTGGAGTCCCGTCTCCTGCAGGCCCTGGCGGAGGCTGTCGTCATCGACGAGCCGACGGCCGGGCCGGG
>JAUQPV010000294.1 GCA_030550225.1 Acidobacteriota bacterium
CCGCGGCATAGTCCACCGCAATGCCCTCGGCCACATGCTGGGTCGTCACGGTCGTTTCCAGGAAACGGATGTAGAGCGCATCTACTTCGCTATCGTATGTAATTCGCATCGCCCAAACCTCCTCAGAGATAGTATACGTAGACAGTGACGACGACAATTATACCGAGCTCTTCAACAAAGATCGGACGCACTTGTTTGGTAGCGTAGAACTTGCCGTTCCCATCTTTCCCGTAAGGGAAATTCTTCCGGCATTCGAAGAGAAGCGGATGGGCTTCATTCTATGTAGTCCTTACCGAGGACAGGATAGTCTGCACCCGTCACGGCTTGGGCGGACTGCCTGGCAGGAACTGACCCAGAGCTTCTAAGACCGAGACGACCTTATAGCCGGCCGGCACCTGGAAGGTGGCTGGCGTCAGCTTCTGTCGGCCGGCCGCCAAGAGCTCGCTGACCGACTCTTCCCCCGTCGACAGCCGCACGACCTGACGGACCGGCAGGCCTGAGTAAAGGGGCTGCTTCCCCTGGAGGATCGCCGTCCATGGATTCGGGACCTCGTCGATCTCTTCACCCAACCCCTCTCGGAACACGCGCACGAAGGACTCGGTCATCCGGGCCAGGTCCTGGATGACGGCCGTGAAGGCCGATTCGTCCAGACCGAGACTCCCGTAGGAAGCGATGCAGGCCGTCCCCCGGGATTCCCCCCGACGTCGAAGCTCGTATTCGTCACACGTGTAGGCCCCGACTCGGACGTTCGGCCGGACTTTCCGAAGTGTCCAGCCCCCGTCCGCAGGGGCAGGCTTCCCCGACGACCGCGAGGAACCCTTGGCCGAGCCTTCAGGCCCGGCTTGCAGGAGAGGCACTATCCATTGACTGAGCTGGTCCATGTCGGCTTTCGTGACCTTCATAACCAGCTTGCGGGGATGGTTAATGATGTAGAGGGCCTTTTCGTCGCCCAGGTACAGGCTGTCCGGGCATTCCGCCTCCGGGGGCTTCAAGCACTCGGCCGTGATGCGCATGTTGAGACCGCTCAGGTAGACCTGGAGGACTTGTTGGTGGCGGACCTGCGAGCCGGCCTGGAGAGCGACGCGGGTCTTCACGTACTGGACTTCCTGGGCGTGCGCTCCGAGGGCGCCCACGCTCCAGACCCCCAGGACCCAGACCCACCGCCCGGTAAGGCGTCCGAACATAAGCACCTCCGCTTAACATCGCCGTTCGGTTCAAGAGGACCCTGATGGATTCCGCTTTTCCGACCATTCGGGAATCGGTGTTCGGTGCTGGGTCCTTTCTCAAGAACCTCACACCCAATACCCAGCACCGAACACCCCGCTTGTTTGCAATTGTACCACGGGGAACGCTTCACTTTCCATCGGTATCCATCGTGGAATTCCCTGCGAGGGCGACGACCAGTCGTTCCGATTTGCTTGCGGTCTTTGGTCACCTTCCCTATGATAGGGCCTTCTCCCGGTGGCCCGGGGCGGTCTTGGGTGTTAGGTTTTCAGGGGTCTGGGAAAAGCCTGACCCCGACCCTGATCCCTGACACCCAATACCTGGCACTTGACACTGTTTTTATTGAGGGTCCGATGCGACAATGGGGTCGTAAAGCCATCCGACCGGCCGGTCGGTCCGGCCGATGGTTTCTGAGGAGCCTTCCTGTGGCCCTCTTCCTGGTCTTGGGGACGGGGCACCCCCGGGCCGAGGAGGGCATGTGGACGTTCGACAACCCGCCCGTGAAAATCCTGCAAGAACGTTATAACTTCGTGCCGACCCCCGAATGGCTCGACCACGTGCGGCTGGCCAGCGTGCGGTTCAGCGACGGCGGGTCGGGGTCCTTCGTCAGCCCGAACGGCCTGGTCATGACAAACCATCACGTGGCCGTCGGTCAGCTTCAGAAGCTTTCCCGCCCTGGAAAAGATTACGTGGCCGAGGGCTTCTATGCGGCCCGACCGGAAGACGAACTCCCGTGTCCGGACCTGGAGCTGAACGTGCTCGTCTCGATGGAGGACGTCACGGACCGAGTCCGGTCGGCCGTCCGGCCGGGGATGACCGAAGAGGAGGCCCTGAAGGCTCGTCGGGCCGAGATCGCCCGGATTGAGAAGGAGAGCCTGGAGAAGACGGGCCTTCGTTCGGACGTCGTCGCCCTGTACCATGGCGGCGAATATTGGCTGTATCGGTACAAGCGGTACACGGACGTCCGCCTCGTGTTCGCCCCAGAACGGCAGGCCGCCTACTTCGGCGGCGACTCGGACAACTTCACGTATCCCCGCTACGACCTCGACGTGGCCTTCTTCCGCGTCTACGAAAACGGTCGGCCGATCCGTTCGGAGCACTACCTGAAGTGGAACTCGAAGGGTCCGACCGAGGGGGAGCTCGTGTTCGTGTCGGGCCATCCGGGCTCGACGGACCGGCTCTTCACGTATGCCCAGCTCCTCTACCAACGGGACGTGCGGTATCCCCTGTTACTCCGGTACATCGACCGCCGGATTCAAATCCTGCGGGACTACGCCCGGCGGGGGCCCGAGGCGGCTCGGCAGGCCCTCGTGCAAATCTTCTCCCTGGAGAATGCCAAAAAGGCCTTCACGGGCGAGTATCAGGGACTTCTCGACCCGACCCTCATGGCCAAGCGCAAACAGCAGGAAGACGAGTTCCGCCGCCTCGTCGCCGGAAATCCCGAGTGGCAGAAGCAGTACGGGGACACCTGGGACGTCATCGAGGAGGTCACCCGCAAGCAAGCGTCCGTCCTGCGGCACCAGTTGTTCCGTCGGTTCGTCGGGTCTCGGCTGGCCAGCATGGCGCTGACGATCGTCCAATATGCCCAGGAAATCCAAAAACCGGACGGCGAGCGCCTGGAGGGCTTCCATGACGCTCAGCTGGAACGACTTCGATTCCAGCTCCTCTCGCCGGCGCCGGTCTACCCCGATATGGAGGAAGCCGTCCTGGCGGGCCTCCTGCAGATGGCCCAGGAGGAGCTCGGTCCAGACGACCCCTTCGTCTGGGCGGCCCTCCAGGGGGGGTCACCGGAGGCGGTCGCCCGGGAGGTCATCCGGGGCACGAAGCTGGCCGACGTGAAGATCCGCAAGGCATTGCTGGAGGGAGGTCTTCGGGCCGTCCAGCGCTCGAAGGACCCCCTGATCGACCTGGCCCGGCGGGTCGAGCCGGTCGTGCGGGATACGCTCGAATGGGTCCGGAAGAACGTCGAGAGCGTCCTGACGCCGGCGACCGAGAAGATTGCCCAGGCCCGGTTTGCCGTTTACGGCAAGAGCGTCTACCCGGACGCCACGTTCACCCTCCGGCTGTCGTTCGGGACCGTGCGGGGCTATCCGATGAACGGGACCGTCGCCCCATACAAGACGACCCTCTACGGCCTTTTTGATCGGGCTTTGAGCTTTGACAATCGGGGCGAATTCGAG
>JAUQPV010000295.1 GCA_030550225.1 Acidobacteriota bacterium
CGAAATCTTCGGCCCCCAAATACGCCGGTACGGATTCGCGGTACGCCAGGGCCGGGGTGAGAGAATACCGGGAGATGGGGTACTACGACCCCCACTACGAGCCGAAGGACACGGACACCCTGGCCCTGTTCCGGGTCACGCCCCAGCCGGGCGTGGACCCCGAAGAGGCGGCCGCCGCCGTCGCCGGGGAGTCCAGTACGGCGACGTGGACGGTCGTGTGGACCGACCGGCTGACCCACCTGGACCGCTACCAGGCCAAATGCTACCGGGTCGAGCCCGTGCCGGGGAATCCCGAACAGTACTTTGCCTGGATCGCTTACGACCTGGCCTTGTTTGAAGAGGGGAGCATCGCCAACCTGGCGTCCTCGATCATCGGGAACGTCTTTGGGTTTAAGGCCCTCCGCGCCCTGCGCCTGGAGGACATGCGCATCCCCGTGGCCTACCTGAAGACCTTTAAGGGAGCGCCCCACGGGATTCCTGTCGAACGGGACCTCCTGAACAAGTACGGCCGACCCCTGCTGGGATGCACCATCAAGCCCAAGCTCGGCCTGTCGGGCCGCAACTACGGCCGGGTCGTCTTCGAGGCCCTGGCCGGAGGCCTGGACTTCACGAAGGACGACGAGAACATCAACTCCCAGCCCTTCATGCGCTGGCGGGATCGTTTCCTCTATGCCATGGAGGCCGTCATCAAGGCCGAGCAGGTCACCGGCGAGCGGAAGGGCCACTACATGAACGTGACGGCCCCGACGATGGAGGAAGTCTACAAGCGGGCCGAGTTCGCCAAACAGATCGGCTCGGTCATCATCATGGCTGACCTCACGATGGGCTACACGGCGCTCCAGTCGCTGTCGAATTGGTGTCACGACAACGGCATGATCCTCCACCTCCACCGGGCCAGCCACGCGACCTTCACCCGGCAGAAGAACCACGGCGTGTCCTTCCGTGTCCTGGCCAAGTGGATGCGGATGCTGGGCGTCGACCACATCCACGCCGGGACGGCGGTCGGCAAACTCGAAGGTGACCCCAATCTCGTCCAGGGCTATTACACGATCCTCCGGGAGCAATACGTGAAGGCCGACCCCGTGAAGGGGATCTTCTTTGACCAGGACTGGGCCTGCCTGCCGGCGGTCTTCCCCGTCGCCAGTGGGGGCATCCACGCCGGCCAGATGCACCTGCTCCTCGACCTCTTCGGGGACGACGTCGTGCTTCAGTTTGGCGGCGGCACGATCGGCCACCCGATGGGCGTCCAAGCCGGGGCGACGGCCAACCGCGTGGCCCTGGAGGCGATGGTCCTCGCCCGCAATGAGGGTCGCGACATCCGACGGGAAGGTCCCGAAATCCTTCGGGAGGCCGCCCGTCACTGCAAAGAGCTGGCGGCCGCCCTCGAGGTCTGGAAGGACGTGACCTTTGAGTATACCTCGACCGACACGCCGGACGTCCTGGCCACCGTGACCCTCTAACCAAGATAGCCCCTCGAAGGAGGTGCGCCGTGCGTATCACGCAAGGCACGTTTTCCTACCTGCCGGACCTGACGGACGAACAGATCGAGCGTCAGATCGCTTACATCGTCCGCCAGGGCTGGGCCGTCTCCATCGAGTACACCGACGACCCTCATCCCTACAACGTCTACTGGAATATGTGGGGCCTCCCGATGTTTGACCTGGAAGACCCCGCCCCGGCCATGTATGAATTCAAAAAGTGCCGGGAGGCGTTCCCCCATTGCTACATCAAGATCAACGGCTACGACCCCAGCCCCATGTGGCAGGCCCAGCGGGTCTCGTTCATCGCCCACCGACCGCCGGTCGAGGAACTCGGCTTCCGGCTCCGGCGTATCCTGTGGTCGGACGGGCGGATCCAAAAGTACGGCCTCGAGCCCTACGTCGAGGACCAACCCCCGGGTCGGCGATATCGAAGTCCCTAAGGAGAGACGCCTGATATGACGGTCCAAGCCCCGTCCGTCGAGGTGAACCTCCGCCAACTGCTGGAGCAAAGGGGCGTCCTCCAGGTCTTGGAGGAGATGGACCGGGAGTTGGTCGGCCTCCGTCCCGTCAAGGAGCGGATCCGCGAGATCGCCGCCTTCCTCGTCGTGGACCGTGCCCGACGCGAGTTGGGCCTGACGTCGACCCGGCCCGTCCTCCACATGGCGTTCGTCGGCAACCCCGGGACGGGCAAGACGACCGTGGCCATGCGCATGGCCACGGTCCTCCATCGCCTGGGCTACATCCGGCGGGACCAACTGATCGTGGCATCTCGGGACGACCTGGTCGGCCAGTACGTCGGTCACACGGCCCCCAAAACCAAAGAGGTCCTCAAACGGGCGATGGGCGGCGTCCTGTTCATCGACGAAGCCTATAGCCTCTATCGGCCTGAGAACGAACGCGACTACGGCCAGGAGGCCATCGAAATCCTCCTGCAGGTCATGGAGAGCGAACGGGAAAACATCGTCGTGATCTTCGCCGGGTACAAAGACCGGATGGAGCGCTTCTTCAGCCAGAACCCGGGTCTGCGGTCCCGGATCGCCCACCACATCGAGTTTCCTGACTACACCTTGGAGGAACTCGTCGAGATCGGGGAGCTCATGCTCCGTCAGTTGAATTACGTCCTGGACGACGAGGCCCGTCGAGCCTTTCGCCGGTACGTAGAGTGCCGGATGCGTCTGCCCAATTTTGCCAACGCCCGGTCGATCCGGAACGCCATTGACCGTATGCGACTCCGGCAGGCCCTCCGGCTATGCGAGCAAGGCGGTCCCCTGACAGCCGAAGACCTCTGCCGGATCACGGCCGAGGACATCCTCAAGAGCCGGGTGTTCCGAGAATGCGAAGCCCTGGCCGCCCAGGTGCCGAGCCTCGAGACGGAATCCAGCCGAGGCGGGGCCCCCGGCCGACCCCCAGCCCGTCGGGAGGCATCCCCATGACATGGGACGAGATCCCCTATGGAGAGGCCTGCCAGCGGGCCGTGCGCATCCTGGCCGACGGCTACGGCGAGGCCGTCGTCGTGCGGGACGGCGACCAGGGCCGTTACTGGGCCCTCTACTACTTTTTCTGGGGTCAGCCACCGCCGGCGACGGCCCTCCCCCACTGGACCGAGGGACCCCTGCCGGATACCGCCCAGGTGCGCCCGCCCTATGAGGTCAAGAGCTGGCTGGCCGAGATGGGATTCGAGGAATACCTCAACGACGTCGACTGAAGGGGAGACGCCTTGAATCCTCAGGCGGACGTCTTGAATCGACTTTGGCACTTCATACCGACGCCTGGGGCGGCCGCCGACCGAAGGCCGCCGACGACCGACCCGACGCCGGCCTATCCCGCCTGCCAGGCCGGGCGGGTCCGACCCTCCCTGTTCCTGCGCTAAAACCCCTCGGGGGATTCCCATGGCCCAGTCCCTTCGGCTTAAGG
>JAUQPV010000296.1 GCA_030550225.1 Acidobacteriota bacterium
AGGGCATCCTTCCAATCCTGCTCGACCCGTCGGCTGATTTCACCCATACAGGCCTCTCCAGGGATGGGGGATGTGGGATGCAAGATACAAGATGCAGGATGCAAGATATAAGATGCAGGACGCAAGGACAAGATGCAGGATGGGGTCCCAGGAGACCGGTTTGTTGACATCGCCGTTCGGCCCGAGAGAATCCCGATGGGATCAGCTTTTCCGACCCTTCGGGGAGGACGGTTTTTCAAGCATCGTGACGTCGTAACGTCGTGACGACGTGACGGAGTTTAGAAAGAAGCCGTCGCCGGGGCGAACGGCCCGGGATCGGCCTCGTCCCGTCGTTACGCCGTCACGCAGTCGGGTGATCCCTCATGAGACAGTCGGACTGCCGAATTCCCGATATGCCTGACTTATCCATCCGCCCAAGATGAAACAGTGAACACCGGACCCTGGATTTGCAAAGCGGGGTCGGCGGATTAAAATAGAGTCATTCCCATGCCTGTATCTCCTTGGAGGGAGCGGAAGTTCCATGGGCGTTCCCAAGAAACGTACGTCGCATGCTCGGAAGGGCAAGCGTCGGAGTCATCATGCCTTACGCCCGCCCTCGCTGAGCGTGTGCCCCAAGTGCAAGTCTTATAAGCTACCCCACCGGTTGTGCCCCAACTGCGGGACCTATAAGGGCGTGCAGTACATCCCCCTGAAGGTCGTGTGAGCCGCGTCGGGGTGGGAGGACGCCTGAGGGGATGGGGGGTCTGGAGGACTCGAAGTCGCCAGCCGCCTGACCCTCGCAAACCCAATACCGAACACCCAGGACCCAACATAGAAATCGAGACACGCCGATGTCCATACCGGTCATTGCCTTAGACGCCATGGGGGGTGATTTTGCCCCTCGGCATGAGGTCCGAGCGGCCGTCGAAGCGGCTCGGGCGTGGCCGGTCCGGATCCTCTTGATCGGTCACCGGGACCGGCTCCAGCCCCTGCTCCGGGAATACGGCGGGTCGGGCCTTCCCATTGAAGTCGTCCATGCCGAGGAAGTCATCGGGATGGACGAGAACCCGCTGATCGCCATCCGCCGGAAGCGGCAGGCCTCGATCGTCGTGGCCGCTCAATTATTGAAAGCGGGCATCTGCCAGGCCGTCGTCAGCGCCGGCAACACAGGCGCTGTCATGGCGGCCATGAAGTTCATCGTCGGGACCCTCCCCGGTGTCGAGCGGCCGGCCTTGGCCGTCGTCTTGCCGACCCGCACGGGATACGTCGTCCTCATCGACGCCGGGGCCAACGTCCACGTCCGGCCGTTTCACCTCAAGCAGTTTGCCATCATGGGGGCCACGTACGCCCAGCTCATCCTAAAGGTCTCGAACCCCCGAGTCGGTGTCCTCAGCATCGGGGAGGAAGACATCAAGGGGAACGCCCTGACCCGGGGCCTGCACGAGATCATGCGGGAGGCCCCCGTTCACTTTATCGGGAACGTCGAGGGGAAGGACATCTTCACGGGTGCGGCGGACGTCATCGTGTGTGACGGCTTCATCGGGAACGTCGTCCTGAAGGCCTCCGAGAGCCTGGCCGATATGATCGGCGCCCTCCTGAAGGAGGAAATCAAGAAGCGCCCCCTGGCTCAGCTCGGGTACCTCCTGATGAAGCCGGCGATGCACGCCTTCCGCCGTCGGGTCGATTACTCGGAATACGGCGGGGCGCCCCTGTTGGGGATTCGGGGACTGGCCATCATCTGCCACGGCCGGTCCAGCCCGAAGGCCATCCGCAACGCTCTTCGCGTGGCCAAGGAGTTCACCGAGGCCCGGATGAATGAGGCCATCCAGGCCCGCATCGCCGCCGACATCCAGTCGGCCCACGTCCAGGAGAAGCGTTCCCATGGCTGAACGACGCACGGCCATCGTCGGCATCGGCGCGTACCTGCCGCCGAAGGTCTTGACGAACTTCGACCTTGAAAAGATGGTCGACACGTCCGACGAGTGGATCCGGACCCGCACGGGCATCCGGGAGCGCCGGATCGCCCCCGAGGGGATTTACACGTCGACCATGTCCGTCGAGGCATCCCGGCGGGCACTTCAGATGGCCGGCCTGCGGCCGGAACAGATCGACATCATCATCTGCTGTACCGTCACGCCAGACTACCCCTGTCCGGCCACGGCGGCCCTGATTCAAAAGGACTTGGGCGCCTGGAACGCCTTCGGGTTCGACATGCAGGCGGCCTGCGCCGGCTTCCTGTACGGGCTGACTGTCGCCGACCAATTCATCCGGACCGGAGTGGCCCGGTACGTCCTGGTCATCGGCGTGGAAATGCTATCCCGCGTGACGGACTGGCAGGACCGCTCGACGTGTGTCCTCTTCGGGGACGCCGCCGGAGCGGCCGTCGTCACGACCGCTGAGGGGCGGGGCCTGCTGGCCAGCCGCCTGTACCTGGACGGAAGCTTGTGGGACTTGGTCTACCTGCCGGCGGGCGGAACGCGACTCCCGGCCAGCGAGAAGACCGTTCAGGAGCGCCTTCACTTCCTCAAGATGCGGGGCAACGAGGTCTTCCGGGTCGCCGTCCGCTACATGGGCCGGGCCGTCCGGGAGGTCTTGGAAGACGCCGGCCTGACGATCGATCAGGTCGATTGGATCGTCCCCCATCAGGCGAACCACCGGATCACGCAAGCTCTTACCGAGTACCTGGGCCTGCCGGCCGAGAAGGTGTACGCCAACATCGAGTACACCGGGAATACGTCGGCCGCCTCGATTCCCGTGGCCCTGGTCGAGATGTTAGAGAAGGGCCTCCTCCGGCCCGGTCAGGTCGTCGGCTTGACGGCCCTCGGGGCGGGCATCGCTTACGGGGCCGCCCTCCTGCGGTGGTGAAACTTAGGCAGTAAGGCAGTAAGGCGGTAAGGCCGTTCAGGAACTTGGCAGATGGGCAGGTCGGCAGATAGGCCGTTTGGCAATTCAGCAGATGGACCCACGAGGCAAGAAGTCAGAAGGTGAGAAGGAATAAGACGGCCAGGACCGGCGGTGTTCCGACAGACTGGGTGTCGCCTTTTGAGCCCGTCTGGGTAGGTCCTATAGCAGAGCCGTTCGGTTTATGAGAATGGCGTCTGATCAGCCTTTCCCATCGCCCGGGAGGCGCGATTTTTCAAGGATACAGGATGCGAGATGCGGGATGCGGGGTACGGAGGGCCTGGAGGCCTCGACGATAGCTTTTTCTCGATCCCTGGCCTATCGGCCCATCTGCCGACCTGCCTCTGCCGAATGCTTGGAAAAATCGTCCTTCCCGGAGGGTCGGAAAAGCTGAATTCATGAGGCCTTTCACGGGCCGAACCGCTCTGATAGCCTTATTGCCTTACTGCCCTGCTGCCCTATATACTTATATGAGGCTGGGATGTCGTCTAACGGCAGGACATGGGG
>JAUQPV010000297.1 GCA_030550225.1 Acidobacteriota bacterium
CCAGGACTCACCTCCCACCACCTCGGGATAGACGCCTCCCGCCCACCCTCACTCAGGGTCCCCAGCGTGCGGCCACCCGCCGCCAGAAACGTCGTCGCGCGCGCACCGGCCGTCTCGGCCGACGGAACGTCACAGGGCCTTTCAGCAAACCCCGTGCCAATCGGAGACGACCCCTCCGCCATGCCCGACACGGCCGACTTTTTGCCCCATCCCTCGACTCCCGATCCTCCCCCACGTGCCAACCCCCGTATACACTTTGTCTAACCCATTAGACACTTTGTCCAATCCGTTAGACACCTGGGGAAAACCCTTCCCTTTGGCCATTCGCCATTCGCCGTTCGCCCCAGGGGCGGCCAGGCGTCCCAGGTCAGGACGGAGATGGCGGGGACGATCGGAAAAGGTCCTGCCTTCAGAAGAGTTGGGAGATGAGTTCAGCGATACGTGACGCCTGAGTGTCGGGATGGGGGGGACGAAGCCGAGGGCTTGCGTATTCCGCCTCGGCGAGTGCTTTTTCCCTGACCCCACGGTAAGGACACGGCGGCACGGCGCCGCTACCCGTCCTGTGGATTCTCCCCGCCGCTGTCCTCGTCGGCCTCCGTATGAAGCCGGCGGAGTCGGTCCAGACAGGACGTCAGGTCCTCTAAGCGGTCGGCCACGTCCCGGCTTTTGTTGAAGGCATCCCGGAGATGCCGGCTCAGGGTCGCATACTCTCGGGCGACCTCGCGGAGGCTCTGTTCCAGGGTTTCTAACAGCCCGATCATCTGGCGGGCCCGGCGCTCGAGGTTCAGGCCCCGGATTCCCTGGACCACGATGTGGATGTACCCCATCAGCGTGTTGGGACTCACCGGGAAGACCCGCTTCTGCTGAATCGCCTGGAGGAGCTCCCCGCCGTCGGAACCGGCGATGATCTCGTAGTACAGGGACTCCGAAGGGACGAACATCAGGGCAAAGTCCAGAGTCCCCTCGTCGGGCAGGATGTACTTCTGCTGGATCGACTCGGCATGACGGAGGACGGCCTGGCGGAACTCCCGGGCATACCGCTGGCGGTCGGCCTCGCTGGCGGCCTGCAACATCCGCTGAAAGCTTTCCAGGGGGAACTTGGCGTCGACCGGCAGCAGTTTGTCGCCGATCCGGACGACGGCGTCCACGCGAGTCCCGTTGCGGAAGCTGTACTGGAGCTGAAAGTAGGGTTGGGGCAGGGCGTCCCGTAAGATGGCCTCCAGGCTGACCTCCCCGACGAGACGACCCCGTTGGGGATTCTGAAGGACCTGCTGGAGGGTCTGCATCTGGCGGTCCAGGTGGTCCAGGCGCTGGAGCTGACCCGTGACCTGACCGATGTCCTGTTGCAGGCGGGTAACTAAATTCTCGTGGTGGGTCTGGTAATGGAGGAGGCTCTGGGCCAGGCTTTGATGGCCGTGGAGGATGTCCTGAAAGCCGTCGTGGAGGCGTTCGATCAACTCGGTCCCCCGGCGGCTGGAGTCGTGGAGCCGTCGGACGTACCAGAAGAGACTCCCGACGAGGACCAGGGCCACGACACTGACCAGCAGTGCCACGCCGACGAGCATTCAAGCCTCGCTCTCCGGGAGGAGCGGGAAATGACGCTGGAACCAATCGTCCCGGTCGTACAAAACCCGTCCTTGCCGGACCAGACGGATGTATGGCGTGTCCAGACCCTCTAATTCCGACGGCGTCTTCAAGACAGGCGATACATAGAGATAAAAGCCGACCGTCTCGTATACGCTTTGGAGCGCCGGCTCCAGCCGCTCCATCAGGTCCATGACGACGTCGTACCGTTCCCACGGCGAAGCCGGCAGGCCCTCGGCGACGACCAGTAGGTCCACGTCTCGCTGGGTGTGGACGAGGCGGTGCGCGTAGGGACCGTATAGGACGACGGCGACGAGGCGGTCCCCCCAGATGGCCTCACACTGAGCGATGAACGCCTGCAGGAGCTTCTGAAAGGCTTCATGAAAGCTCATACCCCCGTTCCAAGGCGGCCTGCCCCAGAAAGACCCCCCAGGGGCCCAAAGACTCCTCGATGCGTAAGAGCTGATTGTACTTGGCCGTACGATCCGTCCGGCTGGGGGCACCCGTCTTGATCTGACCGCTCCCCACCCCGACGGCCAGGTCGGCGATCCAGGTGTCTTCTGTCTCGCCGGACCGGTGAGATACGACCGTCCGGTAGCCGTGACGATGCGCCAGTTGAACCGTCTCGAGGGTCTCGGTGACCGTCCCGACCTGATTCAGCTTGATGAGGACGGCGTTGGCCACACCCTGACGGATGCCCATCTGGAGACGTCGGACGTTCGTCACAAAGAGGTCATCTCCGACAATCTGGATACGGCCACCCAGACGTTCCGTCAGGCGCCGCCATCCCGCCCAGTCCTCCTCGGCAAGGCCGTCCTCGATGCTCACGATGGGATACCGCTGGACCAGCTTTTCGTAGTACTCGACCATCTCCTCGGCCGACCACCGCTGGCCCGACGACCGACGGAGGACGTAGAACCCATCTTCAAAGAATTCGGAGGCCGCCGGGTCCAGGGCCAGGCCGACTTGCTCGCCGGGCCGGTAGCCCGCCCGTTCGATGGCCTCGACCAAAAGGTCGAGGGCCGCTTCGTGATTCCGTAAGTCCGGGGCGAACCCGCCCTCGTCGCCGACATTGGTGCTCAGGCCCCGGTCGTGCAAGCAAGCCCGCAGGTGGTGGAAGACCTCGACGCCCATGCGGAGCGCCTCTGAAAAGGTAGGGGCCCCGTAAGGGACGATCATGAACTCCTGGAAGTCCAGGCCGTTGTCGGCGTGCCGGCCCCCGTTCAGGACGTTCATCATCGGGACCGGCAGGACCCGGGCCTGAAGGCCGCCGATGTAGCGATAAAGGGGAATCCCCAGGGACTCGGCCGCCGCCCGGGCGACGGCCAGCGACACGCCCAGGATGGCGTTCGCCCCCAGACGGCCCTTGTTCTCCGTGCCGTCCAACTCCAAGAGCTTTAAGTCGACGGCCCGCTGGTCGAAGACCGACATCCCGACGAGGGCCGGGGCGATGACGTCCCGGACATGGCCGACGGCTTGGAGGACCGACCGACCCAGGTAGTAGTCCTTTCGGCCGTCCCGAAGTTCGACGGCCTCCCATCGGCCCGTCGAGGCCCCCGACGGGACGGCCGCCCGGGCCGTGACGCCCCGGTCCGTCGTGACCTCGACCTCGACGGTCGGATTCCCCCGGGAATCCAGGACTTGGCGTGCATGTACCCCAACGATACGGCTCATCGGCATCCCCCAAGCGCCGCCTACGGCGGTCGACCCGCTGATTATATCAGAACCGCTCGGCCCGTGAGAATCCTGATGGATTCGGCTCTTCCGACCGCCGGGAAACCGGCATCGGGCGCTGGGTGTT
>JAUQPV010000298.1 GCA_030550225.1 Acidobacteriota bacterium
AGTCGTTGAAGAGCCAGCCAAATAACTTCATCCCCACACTCCTCCCCGACATCCTAAAGTTGAATTCGGGTCGGGACGGCGTCAAGGCCCGCCGGCGGCCCGCTTCGGGTAGAATTGGACGTGGATACCCCGGTCATCGACCAAGACTTCCATCGTCCATTCCTCGATGACGCCCTGGGGACTTTCGATGACGACCGGCTCCCTCGTCAGGCCCTGCTGACGGACCTGATAGAAGTGACGAAACTGGCCCGTCGACTGGACCGTCACGGGCTCCCCGGCGATCGTGACCATACAACTGGGATGGGTCTTGCCCTCCAGGACGACGAAGGTCGAAAAGGTCATTTGCTGACGAGCCTCGAAGGAGCATCGGACGGCTCCGGCCGGACTCAGGCCTTGACCGATCACGAAGCTTCGCGTCTCCGAAAAGTCGCTGGTAAACTTCTGCGCATCGATGGCCCGGACTCGCCAGAAGTACCAGACGCCCGCAAAGCGGTTCGGAATCTGCAGGACGACCGACGTCGAACGAGTCACCCGGCGGACGGAGTCCAGCATGTCCTGTCGGGAGGCGACCTCCAGCTCATAGGCGACGGCGTCCGAGACGCCCGCCCACTCGAGGGTCACGTAGGTGCTATCGCCAGCTTGCTGGGCAATCTGCTGTCGCCGCAAGGGTTGCTTCAGGAGGGGCGCGTCTAATAGGCGCTTCTTCTCGATGGGCCCCTGGCGAACGACCCGGGCGCCCTCCTGCGAACCCACAGGGACTTGTTGCTCGCCGGCCTGGACCAGGGCTTGACCCCGTTGGACCTCGACAAAGGACTCCTGGACGTCCCCCAAGAACCGAATCCGGGCCGTCGTCTCTGTCTCCAACCGGGCCCGGACGTCGGCACCTGTCGAGACAAGGCCGGGTTGACGGCTGACCTCGACGACAACGGCGCCTTCCTCGACCCGACCGATGCGGCTATGGCGGGTCGGTTGGGAACATTCCAATCGCAAGAGGGTATCGGGGCTGACCCGGAGTCGAGAGCCGTTCGGGCACACGATCTCGGCGACCCCGTTGGAGCCCGTCCGGACCATGTCACCCTCCTCTAAAGGCAGGCGGAAGTCGGCCGGGCGGTACACGTAGTCGTTGACCTTCTTGACTTCGACCCGACCGGACAACTGGATGAAGCTCGCCGTGTCCGCCGAGGGCACCGGGGGGGACGGTGCCGAGGGCCTCTGGAGGAGGGGGCGGAGCCACACGCGGTAGACCGCCCAACCGGCCCCGACCAGCAGGAGAGCCGCCAAGGCGATCACCCAGGTGACGGAGATCGTGTGCCACTCGATGGCTACCGACGAAGATTTTTTAGCCGCCATCGGTAGGATTCTCGATGTCGGATGTCCGATAGCAGAGCCGTTCGGCCCGTGAGAATGGCGTCAGAACGACCTTTTCCATCAGCCGGGAAGCACGATATTTCAAGGATACGGGATGCGAGATACGGGCTCCAGAGGAGCCTTGGGCCCCGGTGACGACTTCTCCCGTCCCGTGGCCCTATCTGCCGACCTGCCGACTGCCCATCTGCCGAATGCTTGAAAAACCACCCTCCCCGAAGGGTCGGAAAAGCCGAATCCATACAGGTTTTCACGAACCGAACGGCCTGTTAAGAAGAGACTTCCTTCTTCTTCAGGGCCTGGAGCCGCTGGCTCCACATCTGCCGGGCCCTGGGAATGACCTCCTGCGCTTTCTTAAACTGGGGGTCAAAGGTCAGAAAATAGCGATACCCTTCGCTCTCCCCCCAGAGTCGTTCGATGAGTTCCCGACGCAGGACCTGCCGGATGACCTCCCGGTCCCGGCGGAAGGCTCTCTCATCGAAGGGAATCCCCCGCTGATGGAGGAAATCCTGAAAGCGGGTCAGTAGGGCATCGTCGACCTGAAAGTCCGGGCTGAGCAGTTGCCGTGTCGAGCGGTGTTGGCGTTCCTCGTCGGCCCTCTCGACAGGCGCGAAGAATCGGGCAAACTCTAAGTAGGGGAGACCGTTGACGGGGGCTACCCGACGGTAGAATTCCTGCTCGATAGCTTGCAAGACCTCCGGGTCTCGGAAGCTCTCGACGGCTACGTCCGGCTGGATACCGCCCCCACCGGTGACGAACCGGCCCAGGTCGGTCTGGAACTGGGGACGGTCCGGGGAACCCGGGGTTAATGGAGACGACTGAATCTGGGGAAAGCTGTACTCAAAAAAGGAAGCGTAGGACCGTTGGATCAGGCGGCCCGAGGGCGTATAGTAGCGGGCCGTCGTGATGGCCACAGCCGTGTTAAAGCTAAGGGGATAGAGGGTCTGGACCAGACCCTTGCCCCATGTCGTCTCGCCGACGATAAGGCCCCGGTCGTGGTCCTGAATGGCACCGGCGACGATCTCCGAGGCGCTGGCCGTGCCCCGATTCGTCAGGACGATCAGGGGCAGGGTCTCGTAGGGGTCCTCCTGCTCACTCTTGTATTCGACGACCCGCCCGATGCCCCGACCCCGGACGGTCACGATGGTCAAGCCCGGCGGCAAAAAGAGGTCGGCGACCCGCACGGCCTCTTCCAGGAGACCCCCCGGGTTGTCCCGCAGGTCCAGGACCAGGCCCTTGAGGCCGGCCTTCTGGAACGCCTCCAGGTGGGACCGAATTTCCTCGTAGGTCCGCTCGGCAAAGTTACGGACCCGCAGGTATCCGATGCCGTCCGGCGTGACGAAGGCGTTGACCACGCTGACTAAGGGGATCTCGTCCCGGACCAAGGTGACCGAGAAGGGGGCCTCATAGCCCTCCCGGACGATCGTCAGACGGACTTCCGTATTCTTGGGGCCCCGAAGCTTTCGGATGAGGTCGTCCAGGGGTTGGCCCTTCGTGGGCTCCCCGTCGATTTCGGCGATCACGTCCCCGGCTCGCAAGCCGGCCTTGGCCGCCGGCGTCCCCGGGATCGGCATGATGACCGTCAGGACCCCCTGGATACTGTTGATGCTGACCCCGATCCCGTAAAACGAGCCCCTTTGCTCCTCCATCATCCGCTGATAGGCCCGTTCGTCCAGAAAGTTCGAGTGGGGGTCCAGGCTCAACAGCATGTCCACGATGGCCCACTTAAGGACGGCGTCGCTACTCCACTCCCCACTGTAGTAAGTCTCGATCGTCCGGAGGGCTTCCCCGACGTCCCGGATGACCCGGTCCGTCGGCTTCTGACGATAGGATGCCTGAAGGGCTCCAAAGGCCAGGGCCACCGCCCCGAGGAAGAACACGCCGAAAAGGCGAACCCACTTACGCATGACCCACCTAAAAGGCGAATCGCCTCAGTGCATATAATACACGCCCCGCCCCCAGGCGGCTATCCACCGGAGGTCCGTCGGGCCGACC
>JAUQPV010000299.1 GCA_030550225.1 Acidobacteriota bacterium
ACTTCATTCAACGGTCCATGTCCCTGCAACGACTGATCGAAGACCTGGACGAGTCCCAACGACAAGCCGTCACGACCCCGTCCCCGCAGGTCCTGGTCCTGGCCAGTGCTGGGGCGGGCAAGACCCGTGTCCTGACGCACCGGCTGGCCTGGCTCGTCGGCCACTATCCCCGGGCGGCCTTCTTGGCCGTGACCTTCACGAACAAGGCGGCCGACGAGATGCGTCAGCGGGTCGAGGCCCTCCTGGGGGACGTCCGCCATGCTTGGAAGGCCGAGCACGCTTGGGTCTCGACCTTCCACCGCTTTTGCGCCCGCATCTTGCGGAAATACGGCTACCGAATCGGCATCCCGTCCGACTTCATCATCGCGGACGAGTACCAGCAACGGCGGGTCTTCGAGGATTGCCTCCGGGCGCAGGGTCTCGACCCCAAGGCTCACGCCGGGGCCTTCCGGTCTTTCCAGCGGCTCCGCTCGGAGTTCGCTGAGCCGCCGCCTCACCTGGATGAGCCGTGGCGAACCCTCTGGCAGGATTACCTCCGGCGCCTCCGGGCGCTCCGGGCCTTAGACTTCGACGACCTCCAGTATGAGGCGATCCGCCTCCTGGAAACCGACTCGGCCCTTCGAGCTTATCTGGCCGAGTACTTTCATACGGTCCTGATCGATGAGTTCCAGGACACGAACCCACCCCAGTACCGACTCTTGCGGCTCCTCCGGGGCGCCGACGCCCCGTTCTTCGTCGTCGGTGACCAGGACCAGTCGATTTACGGCTTTCGGGGTGCCCGACCGGACCACTTTCACGACCTCCTTCGGGACTATCCGAGGACGGAGGTCATCGCCTTGCGGTACAACTACCGGTCCCGGGCCGTCATCGTCCGGGCCGCCATGGAGGTGATCGCCCGAGACGAGCGGCGTCTGCCCCACGAGGTCCAGGCCCTCCAGCAGGGCGGTCGCGTCCTGATTTATGGGGCCGTGAACGACCGAGACGAAGCCCGGTGGGTCCGCCAGCAGGTCGAGCGTATCCGGGACGCTTCGCCGGACGCCCAGGTCGCCGTCCTCGTCCGGGCACGAAGCCAACTGCCAGCCCTCGAACAGGCCTTCCAGGGCGCCCGTTTCCCTTACGTCGTCATCGGCCTCCGGAGCTGGTGGGACAGCCCGCCGGTCCGGGCCGTCCTCGACTATGCCGCCTTCTGTGCTCATCCCGAGGTCGACTTTTACCTGGAAGCCGTCTGCAACGTGCCGTCTCGGGGGATCGGCCCCCGGGCCCTCCAGAAGCTTCGAGAGGAGGCCGGTGACCGACCCTTATGGACATACCTGACGGAGGTCGTCCAGACCGATGCGGACCGGCTCCCGACGGCCTGGCGGCGGTTCTATCAGGAGATGTCCGAATGGATGGCCCTCCGACAGGAGGTCTCGCCGGCCGAGTGGGTCCGCCGGCTGACACAGTTCCTGCAAGAGCGGGGCTTTGGGGACGCCCGTCGGCGGGCGTCCTACGCCGATCGATGGAAGGAACTTCTCCAGCTCTTGCGGGACGTGAAGACATGGCCCGAGTTCATCGAACAGTTGAGCCTCCGGGCGCCAGACGACCGGCTCCTCGAGCGGACCGAACAGCAAGCCGTCCTCATCATGACGGTCCACGCCGCCAAGGGCCTCGAGTTTGACTATGTGTTCATCCCCGGCGTCGAAGACGGCCTGTTCCCCCATTTCTTGGCCGAGACGCCCGAGGAGGCCCGGGAGGAACGGCGGGTGTTCTTCGTCGCCGTCACACGCGCTCGTCAGGAGGTCTTCATCTCGTGGTCGGCCGAGCGATACGACCACCGGCGGTCGCCGTCGCCATTCCTGGGGGACATGCCCCTGCATGAACTTCGGGTCGAGGGCCTCCCGCTCCGCCGGTGGTTTCCGGAGGCTTGGCCGGCGGCCGCCGCCAGCGTTCCTGCGGTGGCCGGTCCCGAAGAGCCGCTTCAGCCTGGCGACCTCGTCGAGCATGCCGCCTACGGTCGGGGGATCGTCCGGTCCGTCCACGGGGAAGGCGACCGTAGGAAGGTCCGCATCTGGTTCTTCACAGGCGAGACCCGGGAATTCCTCTTGCGGCAGGCACCGATCCGTGTCCTTCGGGGCCGGCATGAATGACCACGGACCATAGACCTATTTAGCAGAGCCGTTCGGTTCGGGAAAACCCGTATGGATTCGGCTTCTCCGACCCTTCGAAAAATCGGTGTTCGGTGTTGGGTGTTTGGGGCTAGGTCCTTTTTCAAGCACCCAACACCCAACTTGTTTGAAAAATCGTGCTTCCTGAGCGATGGGAAAGGTTGTTCCGACGCCATTCTCACGGGCCGAACGGCTACGTGAGGGGTGGTCCGGTTTCTTTGTCCCAGGACGAGAAACAAAGTGGCTGAGGTCTATAGTCTGTAGTCTATGGTCTGAGGTCCCCTTTCGCCTGGGACCTTCACTGGGTCCCGACCTCGAAGGGGACCTGCCGCTGGGCCACGCAGGGTGGGTCGGTCGTCCGGACCTCGACCTCCAGACGGTAGCCGCCGGCCGAGAGACCCCGGTAGGGAAGCAGGAAGAAGTTCGTGACGACTTCGGGGGCCGAGCCTTGGAACTTCAGGGTCGTCGGCGGCGTCTCGTTGACCGGCTGGCCGTCGGCCCGGTACAGGCGGAAGAGGACCTGCAGGGCCTCAGCCTTCAGAAGCGAGGTCGGGAGCAAGACTTGATAAAGGCCCCCAAGCTGACCTTGCGGCGGGAAGTTTTGGAAGGGCGTCAGCCGGAGCAGGTAGTTCTTGTACTGGGCATGTCCCCCAGACGTCCACTGAAGCTGGGAGACGCTCGTGTCGGCCTGCCGGATTTCGCTACTCAGGATGAAGCTTCCGACCTCGGGGCAATTCGTGGGTCGGATGTCGGGCCACCGCCACTGGGTCGCCATCGTCTTCCAACCGCCGGCCTCGAGAACCCCCCACGTGACGGTCACCCCGGGTTGCCGAAGCGACAAGACTTTCGAGTAGTGGACGGCCGCCTGGGCCTTCTCCAGCTCCGGCAGGTCCTTGAGGGGGACCTGGATAGGCAGACGTTCGTAGCCCTTATCGACGACCTTCAGATGAGCATCCCGGACGACCCAGGCGACGTGGATTTCATCGTACAGGACGTCCGGCGTCGTCGTTAGGGGCGTCAGACTCCGAATCGGGACGGCAAAGCTCATGTGAAGGTCAAGAGCCTGGGGAGCCCGCCAGAGGTGCCGAAGGGATAGGGGGACGTCCGGCCAGGGATAGAGGTCCGCAAAGTCCAAGGCGGCCGCCAACTGACGGCTGACCCGCAGAGGCCACGGAA
>JAUQPV010000300.1 GCA_030550225.1 Acidobacteriota bacterium
CAGAAGGCGCCGACGGCGGCCCCGGCCGTGCCCCCCGAACTCCTCGACAAGGTCGACGAGGGCAACCGCCTGTTCAGCGAGGGGAAGTACGCCGAGGCCTTAGCCCTATTCGAGAAGCTCGTGCAGGACTATCCCAACGCCCGGGTCCTTCACTTTAACATCGGCAATTGCTATGCCCAGATGGGCCAGTTCGATAAGGCCATCCAGCATTACGAGATGTCCATGGAGGCGCATCCCAACAAGGACGAGGTCTGGCTCGCCATCGGCAGTGCCTATCTCCAGCTTCGGCAGTTCGACAAGGCCGTCCAGGCCTTGGAGCACGTGAGCCTCGAGAAGATCGAGGATCCCAACCTGCTGTATGACCTCGGCAATGCTTACTTCTCAGTCAATCAGCTCGACAAGGCGATCCCGGCCTTCGAGCGGGCCGTCCAGTTGAAGGCTGACTTCACGGACGCCCTGTACATGCTCGGCACGGCTTACATCGGCAAGGGCGAGAAGGCGAAGGCTAAGGAGGTCCTCCAGAAGTACCTGCAGTACGACTCGACGTCCGAACGGGCCAAGGAAGTCCAGCTCATGCTCCGGAGCATCAAGGGATAGTCCTCTACTCACGGCGCCGTCGCCCTCGGATTCGCGAGCTCCATGATCAGGGTAAGGATAGGCATGGCCTGGAGATGGGCATTCGTCTTGGCCGAGCTCAGCCTTCTCGTCGCCCTCCGGGGTCCCGACGGATGGGATGTTCGCTCGGCCCTGGCCTCGCGGTCGTCCCTCTTGGTCATCACGGTCGATACCCTGCGGGCCGACTACGTCACGGCCTACGACCCCCGGCGGGGGGCGACCCGCCACATGGACCGCATCGGCCAGGCAGGATACGTCTTCGAGCGGGCCTTTGCCCACACGCCCCTGACGCTTCCGTCGCACACCAGCATCTTCACGGGCCTGCCGCCGACCGACCACGGCGTCCACGACAACGCCGGCTTCCGCGTCCGGGACGACCTGACGACGATGGCCGAATGGCTGAAGCGGCACGGCTACGCCACGGCCGCTTTCATCGGGGCCTTTCCCTTAGACAAGCGCTTTGGCCTCGCCCAGGGGTTTGACGTCTACGACCAGCAGTACGCCGCCCGTTCGTCTCGCCGGATCTTTTTCGCTGAACGGAAAGCCGAGGCCGTCGTCGACGCGGCCCTGGCCTGGCTCGCCCGGCAAACGGGCGACCGACCGTGGTTCCTGTGGGTCCACCTGTTCGACCCTCACCAGCCTTATGATCCTCCAGCGGCCTACCGGACGGGCCCATGGGCCCAAGACCCTTACGGCGGCGAGGTCGCCTATACGGACGACCAGGTCGGACGCCTGCTGGACGAGCTCCGCCGTCGCCAGGCGTGGGACCGGACCCTCGTGGTCTTAACAGCTGACCACGGGGAGTCCCTGGGCGAGCACGGGGAGCCGACGCATGGCCTTTTTGCCTACAATGCGACCCTGCACGTCCCCCTGCTGATCCACCGTCCGGGGCTTCAGGGGACCCGCCGGGTCCCGTGGCCGGTCAGCCATGCAGACCTCTTCCCGACGGTCTGCGGCCTGCTGGGCCTGCCGGTCCCGAAGACCGTCCGGGGTCGCAATCTGGCACCTTTCTTAGAAGACCCCCAGGGTCGCCCGCCCGAGACAGCGCCGATTTACATCGAAGCCCTCGCCGCCTACCTCAACCGGAACTGGGCCCCTATCGTGGGCGTCATCGACCGGGGGATGAAGTTCATCGACACGCCGATCCCGGAGCTGTATGACCTGCAGAAGGACTTCCACGAGCTCACGAACCTGGCGCCCCGCTCGGACTTGACGCCCTACCGGCGGACCCTCCAGGCCTTCTTGCGGCCGGACCGGTTCCCCCGACCGACCCCGGAGACGGCCGAGACGCTGGAAATCCTGCGGAGCCTCGGCTATGCGGCCGGCGGGACGGGGCTTTCCCGCAAGAAGACCTTCACGCCGGACGACGACCCCAAACGCCTGGTCGAGGTCCACCGGATGTTCCTGCGCGCCCTGGAGCTTCACGAGCGGGGTCAATCCCCGGAAGCCATCGACCTCCTGAAGCAGGTCATCACACGGCGACGAGATATGGTCGTGGCCTACACGAATCTCGTCATCATGTACCGAGACGTCGGAGATACCCGGAACGCCATCCTGGCCGCTCAGGCGGGCCTCCGGGCGGTCCCCGGAAGCCCGGAGCTCCTCTCTCAGCTCGGCCAAGCCCTGGTCGAGGCCGGTTACTTCGAGGACGGTATCCGGACCCTCCGGCAGGCCGCCCAGCTTCAGGCCACGGACCCGGACGTTTGGAACTACCTGGGCTTTGCCTACTGGCGGACCGATCGGTTCCAGCCCGCCCTGGAGGCCTTCCAACGGGCCCTGCGGCTGACGGACGCCGACCCCCTGATTTACAACAACCTGGGCAACTTGTATCTCTCGATGAAACGCTATGCCGACGCCGAGCAGACTTTCCGGAAGGCCTTACAGCTCGACCCCCACCTGGCGGCCGCCTACAATGGCTATGCGGCGGCTCGCCTGGCTCAGGGCGCCTGGGAGGACGCCTACCGGGCTTGGCAGAAGGCCCTGGCGGCCGACCCCGATTATGCGATGGCCCACTACAACCTGGGTGTCGAGCTGTACCGCCGGGGCCGTAAGCAGGAGGCCCGGTCCCATCTGCTCCGCTACCTGGAACTCATGGGGCCCCGCATTCCCGCTGAGGAACATCAGAAGATCGAGCAGATGCTTCGCGATACGTCTTGAGGCGGTCGTAGGTAAAGGAACATGGACTGTAGACCCTATTGCTTGGTCCGCTTGGATTCTTTGGGGACCCAGACTTCGGTAACCCGGGAAATGCGTCGTGAAGTAGCCGAACTCCCGAACGGCCGAATTCCCGAATTGCCGAGGAGATTGAATGGACCAAGCAATAGACCTGTTTCGGAAAGCCGGTTTCCCCTCGCATGGAAACGAGGCGTGCCGATGACTTCGTCAGGTCCACGGTCTATGGTCTATCCTCCGTGGTCCCCTCGGGGAGGCGGCGATGGCGGCGTTTCCGAACGACGTCCTGGAACCGACTGGTAGGACGACCCGCTGGCGGGCCTTGGTCCGGGCGATGCGCCCAGCGGCCTATGTAAAGAATGGCTTTGTCGCCGCCCCCCTCATCTTCACCCACCACCTGCTGGACCCGGACGTGGCCCTGCGGGTCGGGTTGGGCGTGGCCCTCTTCTGTGGCCTGTCCTCGGCGGTTTACCTCATCAACGACGTGCGGGACCGAGAAATCGACCGTCAGCACCCGCTCCATCGTCACCG
>JAUQPV010000301.1 GCA_030550225.1 Acidobacteriota bacterium
AGCGGCCGAGCTCCTCCGCATCGACCCCAGCCTGTACCGCATCATCCGCCATCCCCAGATCGAGGTCACCATCTACATTCCGGTCCAGATGGACAGCGGTCGGTTCGAGGTTTTTGTCGGCTACCGGGTCCATCACAGCACGGCCCGGGGGCCAGCCAAGGGCGGTATTCGGTACGCCCCGGACGTGACGCTCGACGAGGTCCGGGCCCTGGCCGCCTGGATGACGATGAAGTGTGCCATCGTCAACATCCCCTTCGGGGGTGCCAAGGGCGGCGTCCGATGCAATCCGGCGGAGCTCTCGACGGGCGAGCTCGAACGCCTGACCCGTCGGTACACGGCCGAGCTCTTGGAGATCCTCGGTCCCGACAAGGACGTCCCGGCCCCCGACATCAACACCGACGAACAGGTCATGGCCTGGATCATGGATACCTACTCGATGCACGTCCGCCGGACCGAGCCGGCCGTCGTGACGGGCAAGCCCTTGTCCATCGGGGGTTCCCGCGGGCGGGCCGAAGCGACGGGCCGGGGCCTGGCCATCATGGCCCAGATGTGCGCCCGAACGTATCAGTTTGACCTGCCGGGCCGGACGGTCGCCGTCCAGGGCTTCGGAAAGGTCGGGTCCGTAGCGGCCCTCATGTTGGAGCAGATGGGCTGTAAGGTCGTCGCTGTCTCGGACATCTACGGCGGGGTCTACCGACGGGACGGCCTGGACGTCCGGGACCTGCTGGAACACGTCCGCACGCGTCACACCGTCGTCGGATTCCGGAACGCTGAGCCCATCAGCAACGCCGAGCTCCTCGAACTCGACGTAGACTTTCTGATCCCGGCCGCCACGGAAAACCAGATCACGCGGTCGAACGCCAACCGCATTCGGGCCCGCTTTATCTTAGAGGGTGCCAACGGCCCGACGACCCTGGAGGCCGACGCAGTCCTGGAACGTAAGGGGATCGTCGTCGTCCCGGACATCCTCGCCAACGCTGGGGGTGTCACGGTCTCCTACTTTGAGTGGGTCCAGAACCGGACCGGCCTGTACTGGACAGAAGCGGAAGTCTACAGTCGCCTCCAAGCGGTCCTCGAGCAGGCCTTTCAAGACGTCTACCAGATGGCCGTCCAACACCGAGTCAGTCTTCGGACGGCGGCTTACATGCTGGGTCTTCAGCGGATTGAGGAGGTCTATCGCCTGCGGGGGATTTACGCCTGAGCCAGGATCCCAGGGGATGGCGGTCAAGCGCCGCCCGGAAGCGCTGGGGATGGACGTGGGTGTAGACCTCGGTCGTCCCGATGCTGGCGTGACCCAACAGGACCTGGACGGTCCGGAGGTCGGCGCCCCGCTGGAGTAGGTGCGTGGCAAACGTGTGACGGACTCGATGGGGATATACCGTCATGGGGAGACCGGCAAGGCGGGCCCAATGTCGGAGCCTCTGCCAGACGGCGACCCTCGAGAGGGGCCGCCCCCGCCGGTTGAGGAAAACGGCCGATTCCCGGGTCGAGGGACGCCACCGGGGTCGGACGGCCGTCAGATACGCCTCCAGGTCCGCCCGAGCCGCCCGTCCGATGGGAAGCCATCGGACCCGGCCGCCCTTGCCCCGACACAGCAGGCGGCCTTCGGCCAGGTCCAAGTCGTCCAGTCGAAGACGGACCAGCTCGGAGACCCGAAGGCCCGTCGCGTACAGCAGGCTGACGATGGCCCGGTCCCGACACCCGACGGGACTTCGCGACGGGATTACTTGCAGGAGCCGATCGACGTCCTCTTCGCTGAGGACCTCCGGCAAGCGCCGGTCCCGGAGCGGGACGGCTAAAAGGGCGGCTGGATTCTCCGCCAAGACCCGGACCTCGGTGAGGAACCGGAAGAAGGACCGGACGGCTGACAAGATCCGGCTCATTGAACTCAAGCGGTACCCCTGCTCGGCGAGCCAGCCGGCGAAGCCTACCAGTTCGGCATAACCCAAACGTTCCCAGGCGTCGCCATGGTGGGTGACGTAGGCCTGAAGCAGACGAAGGTCGTGAACATAGGCCGCGACGGTGTGCTCGCTATAGCCCCGCTCGGCCCGTAGGTACTCGACGAAGCGCTCGACCCACGGGTGCAAACGTTCATGGCTCGACCGGTCCGACGGTCGGATTTGGCCCATCGTTCGTTCCTCCCGCAGACGGGACGTCTGCGCTCCCGCAGACGGGACGTCTGCGCTCCTACCTTTCCCACTCGACCCCAATCCGCCGAGTTGTAGGGCCCAGGACTTCCAGGCGGATAAGAATCGCCGAAGGGACCGGATATCCGTCCAGACGCTCGGCCCACTCGATGGCCTTGATGCCAGGCTCCTCCAGAAGGTCCAGCACGCCGGCCTGCTGGATGTCGGCCAGGCCGTGCAAACGGTATAGGTCGATGTGGTACACGGGAAAACGGGCCGGGTAGACGTGGACGATCACGAACGTCGGACTGGCCACGAGGGCGGGGTCCCCGCCGAGGCCCCGGACGAGACCCCGCACGAACGTCGTCTTCCCGCTCCCCAACTCACCGATCAGGAGGAGATTCTCTGAACCCTCCAGCCGGCCGGCCAGCTCGGCGGCCAGCCGTTCGGTCGTCTCGGGCGCATCCGACTCCCAGACCTGCGTCTCAGATCGCATCTACCGAATCCGTCGGAATCTTGGGTCGGAGGGCAGACGTCCCCGTCTGCCGGAGCGCAGACGTCCCGTCTGCGGGAGCGCAGACGTCCCCGTCTGCGGGAGGAGACGTCCCCGCCTGCCGGAACACAGGCCTCCGGCCTGCTTGACGAGGCGGCAGGCCGGACAGAATATTATCTAAGTCCGGCGCACGCAAGCTCTAAGGTCCTTTCCCCTCACTTTCTATCTCGGATATGTCCTGCCACCGGCGAGACATCAGATATGGACAGCGCGTCCCCGTACCAGAAACTTCAGGATTACCTGGGCACGACGTTTTCGGCCCTGCGGTACCGGAACTATCGCCTCTGGTTCATCGGCCAGTCCCTCTCCCTGATGGGCACGTGGTTCCAGAACGTCGCTCAAAGTTGGCTGATGTACCAGATGACCCACTCGAAGATCGCCCTCGGATGGTTGGCCTTTGCCGGGACGGTCCCGACGCTCCTCTTCATGCTCCCGGCCGGCGTCGTCGCCGACCGGGTTCCCCGTCAGCGTCTGCTCGTCGTCGTCCAGGCCGTCATGATGTTTCAGGCCTTCACACTGGCTCTCTTAGTCGCCCTGCGATCCCTTCAGCCCTGGCATCTGGTCGGGCTGGCCGTCTGGCTGGGTATCGCCAACTCCTTTGACGCCCCGACCCGTCATGCGATGGTCGC
>JAUQPV010000302.1 GCA_030550225.1 Acidobacteriota bacterium
CGCCGGATTTCCGTCCTGATCAAGGTCGACTACCGCGAGGGCCCGAAGGGCCGCCTCCGGCAGGCCGTCGAGTCCGTCGCCCAACGCTTAGGCCGCCCCGTCGCAGGGGTGGCATGACGGGTCCGGCCCCATGAGGGACGAAAGGGCCACCTTGGCTTTATCCCGTCGTCCGGGAGCTTAAACAGTCCTACCCCCGGCGTTGTTGGAGGAGGGACTGGACGATCTGGGTGACCTGCGTGAGGCGGGAAATCTTGCGGTTCCGCTTCTGGACCGTCAGGGGGTCGTCGGTCGGGCTTTGCTCGGCCCGGAGGGCCGTCAGGAGTTTGTCGATCTCGAACTGGAGCTGACGGAGCTCCTCGGGGGTGAAACGCCGGAGGGTGTTCTGGGTCACGATGATAAAGCCCTCGGCGATTTCTCGCGCCATGGCACCGGCACTGCCGCCGATGAATCGGGACATGGCCCGTCTCGAGGGAGGCTCCGTGGTGGAGGGTACCAGATTCGAACTGGCGACCTCCAGCTTGCGAAGCTGGCGCTCTCCCAACTGAGCTAACCCCCCACGCCACGTCGTATGTATTTTAGCCAAGCGCCCGGCGGACGGCAACCGACGACCCGGCTTCAGATCCATCCGAAACGGCGGGCGACCTCGGCGATCTGCCGGAGGTCATTCAGGAGAAAGGGGAAGGCCTCGGGGTTCCGGAGGACGTACGCCGGATGATAGATCGGCACGACCCACACGCCGTTTTTCTGGAACCACTGGCCCCGCAGTTGTTGGATGCCCGTCCGGCCCAGGATCATGGACATCGCCGGATTCCCCATCGGGACGAGGATGGCCGGCCGGAGGATCTCGATCTGACGGCGGAGGTAAGGAAAGCAAGCGCTCATCTCCGACGGCCGGGGCGTCCGATTCTCCGGGGGTCGGCACTTGACGACGTTGGCGATGTAAACCCGGCGGCGGTCGATGCCGACCATCTGAAGGGCCTTGGTCAGGAGCTGGCCGGCGGCGCCGACGAAGGGCTGGCCCTCGACGTCTTCTTGGGCTCCGGGGCCTTCCCCGACGAACAGGAGCGGACTCCAGGGGTCTCCCATCCCCAGGACGGCCTGCCTCCGATTCTGATGCAGGGGACACAGGCGACACCGCTGGACGGTCGCCTGGAGTTCCCGGAGTTGCTGTTCCCGCTGGCGGGTCGCCTCCGGGAGGGCCAGCCACCGGAATCCCAGGACCTGCCAGTACTGTAAGACGGAAGCTAGGGGGGTCGGCGCCGTCACAGGGTCCTCCTTCGGGCAAAGGGCAAAGCGCAAAGAGCGGAGTGCTTCGTCCAGCGTCCTTTTACTCTTTGCTCCATACCCTTTACCCCTTTGCCTCCTTCCAGCCGGGGTTTCCGGCTGGGAATTCATCCCAACTGCGCGAGTCCCAGTATACCAGTATAATGAGTGGATACCGAATGGGAGGTCGGCGATGGAGCGGTACAAGAACTACATCGGCGGTGAATGGGTCGACCCCGTCGGCGGGGAGTACTTCGAGGACCGGAACCCGGCCGACACGCGGGAGCTCATCGGTCTATTCCCCAAGTCGTCTCGGGAGGACGTCGACAAGGCCGTGGCGGCCGCCCGGGAGGCCTATAAGAAGTGGCGTCTTGTCCCGCCGCCCAAGCGGGCCGAGATCCTCTATCGGGTCGCCCAGCGGCTCGTCGAGCTGAAGGAGACCATCGCCCGGGACATGACCCGGGAGAACGGTAAAATCCTTGAGGAGACTCGGGGTGACGTCCAAGAGGCCATCGACATGGGCTTCTTCATCGCCGGGGAGGGCCGTCGGCTCCACGGCTACACGACGACGTCGGAACTCCCTGACAAGATGGCCTTCTGCATCCGGGTCCCCGTCGGCGTGGCCGTCGTCATCACGGCCTGGAACTTCCCGATGGCCGTCCCGTCCTGGAAGATTTTCCCGGCTCTCGTGTGCGGCAACACCGTCATCTTCAAGCCCTCTGAGGAGACACCCCTGACGGCCCATCACTTCGTGAAGGTCTTTGAGGAATGCGGTCTCCCGCCAGGCGTCTTGAACCTCGTCCACGGCTTCGGCCCCGAGGCGGGCCAGGCCCTCTGCGAGCATCCGGGGACCGACATCCTGGCCTTCACGGGCTCGACGGAGGTCGGTCGCCTCATCGCCGAAATCGGCGCCCGGGGCCATAAGCGGGTCTCCCTCGAGATGGGCGGCAAGAACCCCATCATCATCATGGACGACGCTGACCTCGACCTGGCCGTCCAGGGTTGTGTCTGGGGCGCTTTCGGGACGAGCGGCCAGCGGTGCACGGCCGCCAGCCGTCTGATCGTCCATAAGGCCGTCTACACGAAGTTCCTGGACGCCTTTGTCGAACGGGCGAAGGCCCTTCGGGTCGGTAACGGCCTGGACCCCCAGACGCAGATGGGGCCCATCATCAACGAGGCCCAGCTTCGGAAGATTGAGCACTACGTCGAGCTCGGTAAGCAGGAAGGTGCCCGGCTGATGTGCGGTGGCTACCGACTGACGGACGGGGACCTGAAGTACGGCTACTTCTACGCCCCGACGGTCTTTGCGGACGTCCACCCCTCGATGAAGATCGCCCAGGACGAGATCTTCGGTCCCGTCGTCTGTGTCATCCCCTTTGAGACGCTCGACGAGGCCATCGAGATCGCCAACGGTGTCCGCTACGGCTTGTCGTCGGCCATCTACACGCGGGACGTCCGGAATGCCATGGTCGCCATCCGGGACCTGCAGGCCGGAATCACGTACATCAATGCGCCGTCTATCGGGGCTGAGATTCACCTGCCCTTCGGGGGCGTCAAACAAACCGGTAACGGCCACCGGGAAGGCGGCACGCAGGTCCTCGACATCTTCTCGGAGTGGAAGGCTGTCTACGTCGACTACAGCGGCCGCCTCCAGCGGGCTCAAATCGATACGGAACGTCTGGTCAAGCTTGGCGACTGAGATGAAGTCCACGACTTCCAGGACCCAGCGTCGTGGGCGGTCGACTCGCAATCCGGAAGCTACCCTAAAGCGGGCAACGACTGCCATATTTCGGCGGGACCCGACCCTGCGGCGCATCGTCGAGGTGTTTCGGGCCGCCGGGGCACAGGCCATCGTCCTCTTCGGCTCACGGGCTCGGGGGGACGCCACGCCGGCCAGTGATTACGATGTCGTCGTCGTCATGCGTCGGTGCCGACGCAATTACGTGGACCGGCTTCTCGACCTGGGCCCGGCGGTCCGCCGGGTCGGTCGTCCGATGAATCTCATCGTTTACACGCCGGCCGAGTTTCGACAGGTCCT
>JAUQPV010000303.1 GCA_030550225.1 Acidobacteriota bacterium
CGGTGTCCACTCCATCCCTTCATCCCTCCGTCCCTCCCTATCCTGCATCTTGCATTTTGCATCTTGCATCCTGTATCCTGCATCCTGCTCTTGTATTCTGTCGTTCACACCCCTTGAGGTCTCCAGATGGAAATCACGGCCGTTCGACCGACAGTCGCTATCGAGGGCGGCGAGGTCGTGATCGAAGCGACGGACTGGCCCGTCGACCGATATCGGGAAGTGTCCGTCTGGTTTGGCGGTCAGCCCGGCCACGTCGTCTTGCAGAAGCGGCATCTCTGCCGGGTCCGGGTCCCGACGGACGCCACCGGCGAGGGACAAGTCCGCCTGCGGGATGAGGTCATCGCCGAATTCCGGCTGACAGTCGGTCAACGGGTCCTGTCGGACATCCATGCCGTCGACAATCCGGTCGTCGACCATCTGGGGTATGTGTACACGACCTACAGCGGGACCCGAGACGAGACCCCACCTGTGTCCGTGTTCCGTCTCGGGCCTGACGGGACGGTCGAACACTACGTGACGGCCATCCGCAACGCCACGTCCCTGGCCCTGGACGTCAACGACCATCTCTATGTCAGCAGTCGATTCGAGGGTCGGGTCTACAAGGTCCTGGACCGAGACCAGTTGGAGGTGTATGCCGAGGGGTTGGGTGTCCCCTTTGGCCTGGCCTTCAATCGGGAGAACTATCTCTTCGTCGGGGACCGGGAGGGGAAGATCTATAAAATCTCGCCCCGGCGAGAGGTCAGCGTCTTTGCGGAGCTCCCGGCGAGCCCTATCGCCTATCATCTGGCCTTCGACCCGGACGGCAACCTCTTCGTGGCTGTCCCCCAGCTCGCCTCGGATACCATCTACATGATCGACGCCCTGGGAAATGTAATCCCGTATTACAGCGGCCTGGGCCGTCCCCACGGGATGGCCTTCGACGCCGCCGGCAATCTCTACGTCTGCCAGGCCCGGGTCCATGACAGCGGCGTCTTCCGATTTGACGCCCAGGGTCACGTCCGGAAGGTCATCGCCAGCCCGCCCGTCGTCGGTATCGCCTTCGACGAGAACCGGAACGTCTGGTTGGCTACGCCCCAGGCCCTCTATCGCATCGCCGTTCCCCCCGAGTTCTTCGCGTGAAGCATCCATCGGTATCGGTGTCGGGTGTTAGGCGCCCGATGTCGGGTTATCCGTGGGTCAGGGACTGAGACTCAGGGGTCGGGAAAGGGCGGATTCTGCCCCTGTCTTCCGAGTCCTGAAAACCCAGTACCCAATGCCACACACCTAAAATCCGATGGACCTGCTGTACCGAACGGTTCGGGCGGTCGGACGGTTCTGGATTTGGTTTTTCTTCAAGTCCGTCCAGGTCCGGTCCATCCAGCGGATTCCCCGCCAGGGACCGGTCCTCTTATGTGCCAACCATCCGAATGACCTCATCGACTCCCTCCTCATAGGAGCCGTGGTGCCGCGAAAGGTCCGCTTCTTAGCCACGGCCGCCCTGTTCCGGAATCCTATCCTGGCCCGTATCCTCGACGCCCTGGGCGTGATCCCCGTCTACCGGCGCCAGGACGACCCCGACAAGATGGACCGCAACGTGGAAGCCTTCGAAGCCTGCTTCCGGGCCTTCGCCCGAGGAGACCTCATCGTCATCTATCCCGAGGGGACGACCCACAACGAGCCCCGGGTCCAACGGATCAAGACCGGCGCCGCTCGAATCGCCCTCGAAGCCGAGCACCGCCACGACGGTCGATTGGGCCTGGCCGTGATCCCCGTGGGCCTCAACTTCGAGGCCCGGAAGTCCTTTCGGGGCCGCGTGCTCATCTGCGTCGGTGAGCCCATTCCGCTCATCTCCCACCTGGAGGTCTATCGGCGTGACCCCTGGCAGGCCGTGCAGGACCTGACGACCGAGATCCAGCGGGGCATGGAAGCCCAGGTCGTTCACATCGACCGGATGGACCTAACGGCCCTCGTCCGGTCGGTCGAGACCCTGTACAAGGACGACCTGGTGCGGGAACTCCAGGTAGAACGGGGCCTCTCCCCGGACCAAGTCGACCGATTCCGCCTGTCTCGTACGATCGCCGACGCCGTCTGCTACTTCGTCACGCACGACCCCGGCCGGGTCGAGCGCCTCTGGCACCGCCTGCAGACTTACGAGACCTTGTTGGCCGAATTCCGGCTCCAGGATAAGGTCGTCCGGACCCGATGGAGGACGTCTGGCCCCAGGGTATGGCTTCGGGACCTCGGGCTGGGTCTGCTGGGGTTGCCGGTCTTCCTTTACGGGGCCTTAACGAGCGGCCTGCCTTACTGGATCCCCCGGTGGCTGGCCCGGCGCCGGGCCCGTAAGGAGACGGCCTATGCGACGGTGCGTTTTCTTGCTTCGGCCTTGCTCTTTCCCCTCTTCTGGGGCGGGGAGACCTGGCTCGTCGCGACCCTCTCGAACCCCGGAATCGCCGTGGCATTCCTCCTGTCCCTGCCGTTGACCGGTCTCCTAACCTATCACTATCTGGGTGGACTGGCCCGTCTCGCGCAGGAACTTCGGTTCCTCTGGCTCGTTTGGATCCATCGGGGGGCGGCGCGCCGGATTCTGGCCAGCCGGCGTTGGATTCTGGAAGAACTGGAGCAGGCCAAAGAGGAATATCTGAAAGCCCGCCGGGAGCAACTTCAGGGGAGATAGAGAGGTCGGCAGGTAGGTAGGGGCCGGCCTTGTGCCTGCCCTCAGAATGGGACGATGTGAAGTAGGGGGATAGGGAGGTAAGGATATAGGGGTGCAGGAGCGCAGGCGTCCCCGCCTGCGGGAATGCAGGCGTCCCCGCCTGCACCCTCCCCATCCTTCGGCACCGCCTGAAAAGCCGGTCGGCCGAGGCAGGTCCATGCGTGAAGAGGCTCGACGTCCGGAGACGCCCGGCGAGGCGTTTGGGGAACTGCTCCGATATACGGTGGCAGGCTATGGGCTGGGTCTATTCCTTGGGGCCTTTTTCGACCGGCTGGGCTGGGAGCGAAGCGGCCTCGGACAGTGGGCCGTGCGCACGCTGGCCGGCGAAGGCGAAAGCGTCTTCGAGGGCCTCTTCGCCCTGCGACGGCGGCTCGCCGGCGCCGTCGGTTCCATGGCCGAGGCCTACGGATGGGGCAAGGCCCTGGGCATGGTCGTGCCCTGGGGGATCGATGCCGGAAGCCGGCTCCTCGGGGTCGACGTCTACGGCGTGGAGGGCTTTTACATTCCCTACTTCTATGCCCTGAGCGACCAGATCGGGGCGAACCTGTCCGGCCTGGTCTACTTGCGGCGGACGACCGGGCGCTGGGGTTCGGC
>JAUQPV010000304.1 GCA_030550225.1 Acidobacteriota bacterium
TTTGATGGGCTACGTGGGCCGGCATCTGACGGTTGACCTCATCGGCCAGGTCCACGAACCGGACCATCGTATTGAGACTCCGGACGCGCCAGGACAGATAGAGAGGGTCGACAGGGATACAGTGGCCACCCAAGCCGGGTCCCGGCCAAAAGGGCATAAAGCCGAAGGGCTTCGTCGAGGCCGCCTCGATGACTTCCCATACGTCGATGCCCAGCCTTTCACAGACGACGGCCAGCTCGTTGACCAAGCCGATGTTGATGGCCCGGAAGATGTTCTCCAAGAGCTTCGTCATCTCGGCCGTCTCGGGCGAAGAGACCTCGACGACCCGCTCGACGAACTGCCGATAGAACAGACCGGCCAGCCAACGGCAGACCGGCGTCAGGCCCCCGACGACCTTGGGCGTGTTCCGCAGACCAAAGCGGGGGTTCCCGGGGTCGATGCGCTCCGGCGAGAAGGCGACGGCGTAGTCTTGGCCGGCCTGGAGGCCCCGGCCAGCCAAGGCGCCCTGGAGGACCTCCCGGGTCGTCCCCGGGTAGGTCGTACTCTCTAAAACGATCAGTTGACCGGCGTGCAAGTGATCGGCGACCGTCTGGGCGGCCTGGATGACATACGACAGGTCTGGGTCCCGATGCTTACTGAGGGGAGTCGGGACGCAGATGACGACCACGTCGGCCCGGTCCAGGACGTCGGGGGTATCCGACACCGTCAGGCGGCCCTCGGCCAAGGCGGTCCGGAATACCTCTGAGCGGACGTGGTAGGTCGCCAGGTCGCCCTCCCGGACGAGACGGACCTTCCGGGGGTCCACGTCCAGGCCCAGGACAGGGAACCCCGTTTCCAGTAAGGCTTCGACCAAGGGGAGGCCGACGTAGCCCAGACCCATCACGCAGACCCGGGCCTGGCGGTCTACGATGCGGGCCGCCAAGGCCGTCAGGCGAGTCGGCGCCGGCGGGGACAAATCCAAACGATCGGGCAATCCGTCCCTCCCGGGGTCTTTTTAAGAAATCCGTGGATCATCATACGTGGACAATCCCACGGGATGCAAGATGCGGCCGTCGACCGATGAGCCGATGGGCAGTCGGCAAGCCGGCAGATAGGCAGATGGGCAGGTCGGGAGGTAGGGCTCCGTTCGCCATTCGCCTTCTCTAAAGGGTTTGCCTTTCCGGTGGGTCTGTGGTAAATTAACAAGGCCGTTGGGTTTGGGAAGATGGCGTCGGGACGGCCTTGGCTACCGCCTGAGAAGTACGATTTCTCAGGCAAGATGCGGGAATTCGGCTCATGACTCATACCTGATAGCTCATGGCCATGACCCATGAGCTACGAGCCATGAGCCAAAGGGTCCCATCGGCCCGATGCTTGAAGAATCGTCCTTCTGCTATTACGGCGGTCGGGACGTGTGCCCTTACGCTCTGGAGGGCCGGATGAAGGGTCCGACGACTTCTCCGGCGGGGAGGGAGCCCACAATTTCCGTCGATCGGTCTCTCGAGTCTTCGGGAGACGGCCGGTGGGAGGGTCCCCGGGCGAGAGAGACTCGCGGTCCCTCTTCCACGCACTGATTTTCCACGAGGCAGGGGAACCCATATGGGTCGAGACCTATTTGCAAAATGTTATGCATATGAAGATGCCCGACGGGCCCGGGCGGCGGGCTGGTATCCCTACTTCGTCGAGATCCAGGCCTCGACGGGGTCCGAGATCGTCATCGACGGTAAGCCCCGGATCAACCTGGGGAGCAACAACTACCTGGGGCTGACGCATCATCCGGAGGTCATCGCGGCGGCCAAGCGGGCTCTGGATAAGTATGGCACGAGTTGCACGGGGAGCCGCTTCCTGAACGGGACGCTGGACCTCCACGTCGAGGCCGAGCGTCGTCTGGCCGAGTTTGTCGGCAAGCCGGCGGCGCTGATCTTTTCGACGGGCTACCAGACGAATCTGGGGGTCATCGCCACGCTGGTCGGCAAGGACGACGTCGTCATCATCGACAAGCTGAATCACGCCAGTATCGTCGACGGTTGTCGGATGGCCTTTGGGGAGACGCTCCGGTTTCGGCACAACGACCTGGAGGACCTCGAGCGGGCGCTTCAGCGGGCCGAGGATCGGGGCAAGCTGGTCGTCGTCGACGGCGTTTTCAGCATGGAAGGGGACATCGTAGACCTACCGGGCATCGTCGAGGTATGCCAACGGTATGGGGCCCGCGTGATGGTCGATGATGCCCACGCCATGGGCGTCCTGGGTCCGACGGGTGCCGGGACGGCCGAGCACTTTGGCCTGACGGACCGGGTGGACCTCATCATGGCGACCTTCAGCAAGTCCTTTGCCAGCATCGGGGGCTTCATCGCCGGCGAGTTTGAGGTCATCGACTATCTCAAGCACCACGCCCGGAGTCTGATCTTCAGTGCCAGTATCCCGCCGGCGGCCATCGCCACGGTCCTGGCGGCCTTGGAGGTCATGAAGCGGGAGCCCGAGCGCCGTCAGCGTCTGTGGGAGAATGCCCGGTTTCTCCTGAAGGGCTTGAAGGAGCTGGGGTACAACACGGGTGACACGCAGACGCCCATCATCCCGGTCATCATCGGGGACAACCTGACGACGTTCCGATTCTGGCGTGAGCTTTTCGACGAGGGCGTTTACGGCAATCCCGTCATCGCCCCGGCCGTCCCGGAGGGAACGGCCCGGATTCGCTTGAGCTGCATGGCGATTCACACGGAGGCCCAGCTCAGCTTTGCCCTCGAGAAGCTCCAAAAGGTCGGTCGCCAGATGGGGTTGATTCCGTAAAGAAGGACCCCCGGCCACGCACCCGAGAGAGGCGATAAGGTCCTTCGTGCCTTTCATAGCCGTTTCGCCCATGAGGAAGGTCCAGGGTCGGAAAGGCCGGGCCCCTTCAGATTCTCACGGGCCGAACGGCGATGTTCATACTCAATGCCGAATCTCAAGACAATGGGGCTTATCGTTCGTCCGGTCGAGTCGTATCGAGACCTGGCGGCCTTCATCGACCTGCCGTGGCGGCTGTATGGCCCGTCGGACCCCTGGGTCCCGCCGCTCCGGATAGAGATGAAAAAGCGGCTGGACCCTCGCAAGCATCCCTTCTTCGAACACGGCATGGCCGAGTACTTTGTCGCATGGCAGGGCGGCCGGCCGGCCGGACGGGTGGCGGCCATTCGCAATGAACTCCACGAGTGGTATCACCACGAGCCGGTCGGCTTTTTCGGCTTCTTCGAGTGCATCCCCGACCTCGCCGTCGCTCGAGCGTTGATGGACAGCGTCCT
>JAUQPV010000305.1 GCA_030550225.1 Acidobacteriota bacterium
CTTTCTTTGAGCCGGCCGTCGAGGTCGTCGTCGCCGACCCCCACCGGGCGGGTCATGAGCGCACGTACTACCCGGGGTCCGTCAACTTCCTGCGGGCCCACGTCGTCGTCATCAACAAGGTCGATACGGCATCCCTCGAGCAGGTCCAGACGATCCGTCGGCACGTCATGGCACTGAATCCGTCGGCCGTCGTCGTCGACGCGGCCTCGCCTATCTTCGTCGAGGACCCCAACTTGATTCGGGGTCGCCGGGTCCTCGTCATCGAGGACGGCCCGACCCTGACCCACGGGGAGATGGCGTATGGGGCGGGGTTCATCGCGGCGATGAAGTTCGGGGCGGCCGAGGTCGTCGATCCTCGGCCTTACGCCGTCGGTTCCCTCGTCCAGGTCTTTCAGACATACCGCCAGCTCACGCAGGTCTTGCCGGCGATGGGCTACGGACGCCAGCAAATGGAGGAGATGGCGGCGACGATCCGGCAGTGTCCGGCCGACGTCGTCGTGATGGCCACACCGGTCGACTTGCGGCGCGTCATCCGCATTGAGAAGCCTGTCGTTCGGGTCACTTACGAACTCCAGCCCATCGGCCAGCCGACGTTGGAGGAGGTCCTCCTGGCGCGTCTGGGTCGGGTCCCCCGGGGATAGGCGCTTGGGGCCGGAGACGCAGGATATGGGAAGGAAACCCTTGGCCGTCGTCGCCTTTGGGGGAAATGCCTTGCATCCGCCTGACGAACGGGGCACCCAGCGGGAGCAACTCCGCAATGCCAGCCGGGCCGCCCGCCGTCTGATGGCCCTCCTGCGGGCTGGCTACCGACTCCTGGTCGTCCATGGCAACGGCCCCCAGGTCGGGAGCATCCTCATCCAGATGGAGGAAGCCAGTACGAAGGTCCCGCCCTTTTCCCTGGACGTGGCCGTCGCCATGTCGCAGGGGAGTATGGGCTACATGATCGGCTTGGCCCTCCAGAACGGGATGGCCCGCCTCGGCTGGCCCCCACGGGTCGCCTGTGTGTTGACAGAGGTCGTCGTCGACGAAAATGACCCGGCCTTCGTCCAACCGACGAAGCCCATCGGCCCCTTCTTCACGGCCTACCGGGCCTCCGTCCTGGCCCGCAAAAAGCGGTGGACGATCGTCGAGGACGCCGGTCGCGGCTATCGGCGGGTCGTCGCCTCACCCCGGCCCCGGGAGGTCCTGAACCTGGAGGCCATCCAGGCGCTCTTGGACCAGGACTACGTCGTGATCGCCGCCGGTGGCGGGGGTATCCCCGTCATCCGGACGGAGCGGGGTCTCCTGCGGGGCGTCGAGGCCGTCATCGATAAGGACTACACGAGTGGTCTCCTGGCATCTCGGCTCCGGGCCGACTTATTCGTCATCCTGACGGGCGTGCCCCGGGTCGCCCTATACTACAACACGCCGCGCCAGCGGTGGCTCGACCGAATGTCCGTCGCCGAGGCCGAGCGCTACATGCAGGCAGGTCACTTCCCACCCGGTTCGATGGGGCCTAAGGTCGAAGCGGCTATCGAATATCTCCGAAGCGGGGGCACGTCGGTCCTGATCACGTCCATCGAGGAGCTCCCCCGGGCCCTGGAAGGGAAGAGCGGGACCCGCATCATCCCGTAGATGCGGGGATACAAGATGGGATTGCGAATTGCGGATTGCGAATTGGAAGATTCGACGTCAGGGGGGTTAGGACGCGTCTTGCCCCTTACCGCTCCTGGATCCGGTACCTGTCCAAGGATGAAGGACTTTATCCGTCCTTCTCGGCCCGCAATTCGCCATTCCCTTAACCCGTAGCACCGGGCCCGTCCGTGTGTTAGCATAGATCGAGCCGACGTGATCCCAGCGAAAGGAGACCCTACCCATGCCGTCGCTCGGCATCGAGAAGTTCAAGATCTTCTCCGGTACGGCCAATCCGGCCCTGGCTCGCCGGATTGCGGAACATCTCGGCATGCCCCTGGGCACCATCGAGATCCGTCGCTTTGCCGACGGGGAGATCTACGTGCAGGTCCAAGAGAACGTCCGGGGTGCCGACGTCTTCGTCATCCAGCCGACGTGCCCGCCGGTCAACGAAAACCTCATGGAGCTCTTATTGATGATCGATGCCCTCAAACGGGCGTCGGCCTGGCGAATCACGGCCGTCATGCCATACTACGGCTACGCCCGTCAAGACCGAAAGGACAAACCCCGTGTGCCTATCTCCTCGAAGCTCGTCGCCGACATGCTCCAGGCGGCCGGCGTCAGCCGCCTTCTGTTCATGGACCTCCACGCCGACCAAATCGTCGGCTTCTTCAACGTCCCGGTCGACCATCTGTATGCGGCGCCCGTGTTCCTGAGTTACATCCGGTCTAACCTAGACACGAGCCGTCTCGTCATGGTCTCGCCCGACGCCGGGGGCGTCGCCCGCACGCGCGCCCTGGCCAAGCGGGCCGGTTGCCAGATCGCCATCATGGACAAGCGCCGGGAACGGCCTAATGAAGCCGAGGTCCTGCGGGTCGTCGGTGACGTCCGCGGGATGGACGCCCTCGTCGTGGACGACATCGTCGACACGGGGGGGACTCTCCTGAAGGCCGTCCAAACGCTCCTGGAAAACGGGGCCCGTCGGGTCCTGGCCTGCTGTACCCACGCCATCCTGAGCGGCTCGGCCGTCGAGCGCATCGAACAGTCGCCCCTGGAGCGCTTGATTGTCACTGACACGGTCCCCCTGACCCCCGAAAAGGCCCGGTGCTCGAAAATCGAAGTCCTCTCCGTAGCTTGGCTGTTCGCCGAGGCGATCCGAAACATCCACGAGGAGACCTCCGTCAGCGTTTTGTTCGAGTGAGGTCGCAACGCCGCTCCGCCTTTACCTGACACTGGGAAGCCGCATGCCAGATATCTTGGAACTTCACGTCCACCGCCACCTCGTGTCCCGTATCGTCGTCGGCCGGGACGCTTGGGACCGATTCCTGGAGCGCCTGACGGCCGAGCCGACGCCGACGGCCGTCGTCACCCACCCTTCGATCGTCGAGACCTTCTCGGACCTGGCCGCCACGGTCCGCCGCCAGCCCGATGTCTACCTCCTGACGTGGCCCGAGGGCGAGGCGACCAAGTCATGGGATAGCCTTCGAGACCTCCTCTATGAGCTATTTTGCCTTGGCTTCCGCCGGGATGCCCGCCTCGTCGCCTGGGGCGGGGGCGTCTTGGGCGACTTAGTCGGTCTGGCGGCGGCCTTGTACATGCGGGGCATCACCCTTTGGCACGTGCCGACGACCCTGACGGCCCAGA
>JAUQPV010000306.1 GCA_030550225.1 Acidobacteriota bacterium
ATACCGGGATCCCGGGGGTCGACCAAGACGTCGGCCCAGGCCTGGAGGTCTCGGACGACCGGCTGTTTGAGGCCCCCCAGCCGGGCCAGCACGCGGCGGACGTTACCGTCGACGACGCCCGTCGGGACGCCGAAAGCGATGCTGGCGACCGCCCGGGCCATGTAGGGTCCGACGCCCGGCAGGGCGAGCCACTCTTGGACCGTCTGGGGCCACCGGCCGCCTCGGTCCCGGATGATCTGCCGGGCCGCCGCATGGAGGTGACGGGCCCGACGGTAGTACCCCAGGCCCTGCCAGTAGCGCAGGACCTCGGCCAGCTCGGCGGCCGCCAGGGCCTCGACGTCGGGGAATCGGCGAAGGAACCGTTCATAGTAAGTCCGGACCGTCTCGACCCGCGTCTGCTGAAGCATGACCTCCGAGACCCACACGCGGTAGGGGTCTCGGGACCGCCGCCACGGCAGGTCCCGGGCATTCGCCTGAAACCATACCCGGAGGGCGTCCCGAAAGGCTTCGACCGGAAAATCACGAACGTCCCGCATCATGCTGCCCACTTTAACGGAACCGCTCGGTTCGTGAGAATGGCGTCGGGCGGCCTTCCCCACCAGCCGGGAAACACGATCTTTCAATCATCCGGCAGATGGGCAGGTCGGCAGATAGGCAGATAGAGCCCTGGATGGGCAAGGAGCGGCCCCCGGGCTTTTGGGACCATCTGCCCATCTGCCGAACTGCCTATCTGCCGAAGGTGGTCTTTCGTCTACGGATAGGGGGGACGGCCCCGCCGAGGCGGCGGCCCGATGGAATGCCGAGACCACACCTCGACTTGCAGGGTCGTCTCCCGAGCCAGGTCGCCAGACGTACCCTGCACCCGGAAGGTATAAGAGCCTTCCTCGACAAAGGACCGAATCCGTACCGTCATCCGACTCGTGCTCGCTCCATCGATGGATAACGTCACCGGATTCGGGATAAATTCGCACACCATCCCGATCGGAAGGCCCCGACAGCCGAAAGTGACGTCCGCCTGAAAGCCGTTCAGCGACCGGACGGTGCACAGGCCCGTGGCAGGTCGGCCCCAGGAGACGACGATCCGGGTCGGCTGGCATTCGATACCGAAATCCGGCGACGTCGGGCACTGGCGGGCGGAGACGCCCTCAGTGGTCACGGTCCTGGCCTCGGCCACGACGGCGATGGCGCTCGTGTCGACGGCCCCGGCCCCAGTACTCGTGACCCGGACCGGGTCACGACGCAAGACGGCCGAGGTGTCGTGGACGAGCGGACAGGGCCCCCCCACGCCGCCAGCCCCATCGGTCCGGACGACCCATACGTCCCGGTTCAGGGCGTTAAACGACTGGGACATCCCGGCGACAACAAAGCCCCCGTCGGGCATGCGATCGACTGCATAGGCCCAGTCGTAGCTGACCCCGCCGTACCGCTTCTGCCATACGATCGCGCCGTCCGACCCCAGCCGTAGGACCCAGAAGTCTCCGAGATATACGGCCCCAAAGGACGTCGTATAGCCAGCAATGATAAAGCCCCCATCGGGCAAGGCCCGCACGGCGTAAGCATAGTCATCGGCCGTATCCCCATACGTGGCCGTCCACTGGATGCTCCCCGAAGCGTCTAACTTGACGACCCAGACGTCGCTCCGACCGGCCCCAAAGGACTCGGTATAGCCGGCGACGACGAAACCCCCGTCAGGAGTCCCGTCGACCGAGTAGGCCCAGTCCTGAAGACCGCCCCCGTAGGCCCTCTGCCATAAGACAGTCCCCAAAGCGTCTAAACGTAGGACCCAGGCGTCGTAACTGCCAGCCCCAAAGGACGTCGTGAACCCGGCGACGACGAACCCCCCGTCCGACGTAACCCGGACCGAGTAGCCTATGTCGCTCCCGCCGCCCCCATACCGTTTTTGCCATATGATGTCCCCTTGGGGGTCTAACCGCAGAACCCAAACGTCCAGTCCCGCCGCCCCAAAGGCCGTCGTGGTCCCGACGACGACAAAACCCCCGTCTGGCGTCGGCTGGACGTCGTAAGCGACGCCGGGCCCATACGTCTTCTGCCACAGGAGGCCGCCATCGGCGTTCAAACGAAAGACCCATGCCCTCGCATCGCCCCCGGCCGTGGAAGAACTCGTGTATCCGCAAAGGACAAACCCGCCGTCCGACGTGACCCGGACGGCATACGCCAGGTCTGAACTGCTTCCGCCGAATGCCGCCTGCCACACAGGGTCGCCTTCGGCGTCCAACCGCAGGACCCAGGCATCCGTGCCGCCAGCCCCAAAAGACTCGGTATAGCCGGCGACGACGAGTCCCCCGTCGGCCGTCGCTTGGACCGAGGAAGCAACCTCGACTTGGCCGCCGCCATATGTCCGGGCCCACGTCTGAGCGACTGCTACGTCCCGCCACCCGTATAAGAGGATGCCGCCTAACAGAACAAGTCGCTTCATGACCATCCCGCATTCCCGGAATCCACAGGTCCTGTGGAAGACCTTAGGGGAGTCCCGATCAGGGACGGCTTTTTCGGCGACTCACTCCGGGATTCTTTTGTACCATCCTTTGTACGGAGCTACCGCCTGAGCCTCTATTGATGGTGTCCTGAAATTGCACGAATCCAGGTAGGAAGGCCCTTCCGCGCATCAGTAAGAAGCAGACATGCTTGCACCCATCCGAAGTCGGCCGAGGGACGATGAGGCCCCGCGCCATGACGACCTGGCTCGGGCCTCACCGCTCCGCCGACAGGACCCGCTGACGGAGGAGCTGAAGCTGGACCATCATGGGTTCCAGGAACCATTGGGCCGCCGACGCCCACCGACAGCCCATCGCAATCCGATAGGCCTCGTCCAAGAGGCGTTCGACCTTATCGAATACGGCGTCCCACGACATGAGCTTCCCGTATGTCAGACGCCGGACGTCTTGGCGGACATCTTTCCCTACGACGGACGGCTCGCCATACACGTCCAGGATGTCGTCCAAGCACTGGAAGGCTCGACCTACGGTCGTCCCGAACCGCCGGAGGCTCACCATCTCCATCGGGCTGGCCCGACTGAGGAGACCGGCCGTGACCGTGACGAACTCGAACAGCACGGCTGTCTTATACAAGTGGATCGTGTCGACGGTCGCCTCGTCCCAGGCGGGCGGATGAAGGTCCTGCCATTGGCCCGTGATGAGACCCGGCCGGCCGATGGCCCAGGCCAACTGCTGGATGATCTGCAGGGCCGTGGCGGGTTCCACGCTGGGAAGCCGGGCGAGGACTTCAGAT
>JAUQPV010000026.1 GCA_030550225.1 Acidobacteriota bacterium
TTCGCTTAAAGGGGTCCTGAGACAGGTCCCATCGGACTGTGGAAAAACCCCTGCAGAGGAGGTCTTCATCCCCTACCCACCAAAAATGAAACAGTCACGTTCCCGTATCCAATTTGCCTCAGCCCGGGGAAGTCGGTAAAATAAACCCCGCTTTGAGGACTTCTATGCGAATCGGGTGGTGGGGCGGTGCGCTCCTGATCGGTTGGGCCTGGCTGTTAAGCTGGGACCGTGGGCCATCGGTCTCGCCGGTGGCTCTGTCTTTCGCCTCGGCATCGGGCCCTGAGGAGGCGCATGCCTGTACAGGCATCCTTCAAGACTCGGGGGCTCTCCAGGCCGTCCTGACGGCGGTCTCCCGCTATAAGACGACTTATGTCATCCTATACTCTGATGACTTAGGCTTCTCTATCGAGTCCATCGAGGATCCGATCCTCTTGAGCTTACGGGTCGGCGTCCCGGCCGGCACCCCGGCGGCCGATCTGGCCCAGAAGCACCGGCTACTCCGACGGGTCGATTACCCCGCGACGCTGGCCGCCTTGCGTCAGGCCATCATCGACGTCCTGGCCCGTAAAATCGATGCGACCCTCTTGTGGGCCCCGCTGGCGGGCCTCCTGGTGATCGAACTGGACCCCGGCCATCGGCTGAGTATGCTCCCCCTGGCCGAATCGATGCCGCCGCCAGCTACTTTTTCGTCACCGTCGGATTCATCCGCTGTCTCCGAGAGGGTCGTCCGTTGTCGGGATGAGGTCCAGGGCACGCTGGAGGCTTATGGTGTGGTCCCGGCCGAGCTCCTGGCCCCGCCGAATTCGGCGGGGGAGATACCGGCCTCGCTGGAGCCGCCGCCCGAGAATATCGAAGAGGCCCGGCGAGGATGGGACATCTATCAGACGAATTGTGAGCGTTGTCACGGGCCTGACGCCATCTCTGGCGGACTCGCCCCAGACTTACGGGAACGAGTCCGGCGTTTGACTTACGCCGAGTTCTTCCAGACGGTCCTGCAGGGGCGGGTCGAGAAGGGCATGCCTTCATGGCGAGGCCTCCTCAAGCCCGACGACGTGCGTCTGGTCTATCAGTACATCCGAGCCCGGAGTGCTGAGCGACTCGGGCCCGGACGGCCGTCATAGGGATTCGGTGTTGGGGGGTTCGGTCGATGCGAATGCCCTGACGCCTTGCGCGGGAGAGAATGGGATGCCCTGGGGCGTCCTGCGGCGGGTGTTATGGGTCGTGCTGGTGGGGCTTTTGGTTGCTTCATCCCGGGGTAGGGCCGGGGGACCTGAGGGCGTCCTGCGCGTATGTGCCGACCCCGAAAACCTCCCCTTCACGGACCGGGCTCTGCAGGGGTTTGAGAACCGCATCGCCGACCTCATCGCCCGGGCAATGGGCGCCCGCGTGGAATATACCTGGTGGGTCACCCGCTATTTACGGCGGATGCTTCGGAATACTTTGCTGGCGGGCCAGTGCGACATCATGTTTGGCCTTCCCTATGACGAGCGGTTTGCCGAAGAGATGCGAGGCGTGGCCCTCACGCGGCCTTACTACACGACGGGCTATGCCTTAGTGTACGTCCCTGACCGACAGACCCGCTTGGATAAGGTCCGGTCGGTCGACGAACTGCCGGAAGGCCTACGGGTCGGTGTGTGGAATCGAACCCCGCCCCAGGACGTCTTGGCTCTTCGGGACTATGCCCATATCGTGGCCTATCATCCCTGGTATCCCGAAGAAGTCTTGCGAGACCTTCAGGCGGGTCAAATCGATGCGGCTATCGTATGGGGTCCGACGGCCGGTTTTTACAATAAAGTTCACTATGCGGGTGCTTTTGCGGTCCGCCTGCTGGAGGGGCCGGACTTCACGTGGCGGATCGCGGCCATCGTCCGGAAGGACGACACGGCTTTACTGGAGCGGGTGAACGCCGTCCTGGAACGGAACGGGGCTCAAATCCAGAAAATCTTGGACGACTTCGGTATCCCATACATCAGGGCATCGTCTCTGCCGTCCCCGGGTTCCGGGGAGCTACGACCGGCGACGGCCTCGCCCTCGGCTTCCCATGAGCTGGGAGTGCGGGGTCTGTCGGGTTCTCGCACCAAAGCCACAAACCCTTAAGCCTGTATCGTTCGGGAGGAGCTCGCTATGCGCGGCGGGTCATGGAAGACTTTCGTCGTGGCGGGCTTGCTCTTGGGGCTCTCGGCCTGGGCCCTCGGTAACGAGGAGCTGATCAAGTTGGCCCAGAACCCCAGCGAGTGGCCCCTCTATGGGCGGGACTATGCCAATACCCGGTATAGCCCGTTGGACCAGATTAACACGGCCAACGTCGGTCGGCTTAAGGTCGCTTGGATCCAATCTTTGGGGACGTTACGGGGCCAGGAATCCGTGCCCATCAAGATCGGCGACACCCTCTACGTGACGACCTCATGGCCGAACAACATCTATGCCGTCGACGCCCGGACCGGCCGTCTGAAGTGGAAGTACGTCTCGGACACGCCAGCCGACGCTCAGCAGTATGCCTGTTGCGACGTCGTCAACCGGGGAGCCGCTTACGGCAATGGGAAGGTCTTCTTCGGCCGCCTGGACGGCGTCCTGGTCGCCCTGGACGCCCAGACGGGCCGGGAGCTGTGGCGGGCGACCGTCGTCGACTACAAGGCCGGCTATACGATCACCTCGCCCCCGATCGTCATCAAGGACAAGGTCATCACGGGCTACGCCGGGGCAGAATTCGGCGCCCGGGGCGCCGTCGTCGCCTACGACATGAATACGGGGCGGGAGCTGTGGCGGACGTTCACGGTGGGCCCCGGTCCCGAGTACGACAACTCCTGGCAGACGGACGCCTGGAAGACGGGCGGCGGGACGGCCTGGTATGTGGCGTCCTACGACCCGGAGGCGAACCTCGTCTACTACGGGACGGGTAACCCGGCACCGTGGAACACGGCCGTCCGGCCGGGGGACAACAAGTGGTCGGCGTCCATCATCGCCCTGAATCCCGACGACGGCCGGATCGTCTGGGGCTTCCAGACGACGCCCCAGGACGCTTGGGACTGGGACGCCGAAAACGAACTCGTCCTGGTCGACCTGGTGATCAAGGGACGCAAGGTGCCGGCCCTAATGCAGGCCAACAAGAACGGCTTCTTCTACGTGCTCGACCGAAAGACCGGCAAGTTCATCCAGGGCGACAAGTACTACCCCCACCTGAACTGGGCCAAGGGCCTGGACGCCAACGGCCGGCCCATCGAGATCCCCGAGATGCGGCCGTCGCTGACCCAGTATGTCGATTACGTGTGCCCCGTCTTCTGGGGCGGCAAGAACTGGCCGCCGATGGCGTACAACCCCAAGACGGGTCTCGTCTACATGCCGGGCAACAACATGTGCATGTCCATCCAGCATCGGGAGGTCACGTACACGAAGGGCGCCCTGTACATCGGGTCCAAACACGAGCACAAGCCGGGGCCGGGCGCCGGTCCGGCGAAGAACCTGGGTCAGTTCCGGGCCTTCGACCCCGTGAACCTGAAGATCGTGTGGACCATCGACGAGCGCTATCCCGGTTGGGGTGGGGCCCTGACGACGGCCGGCGGTCTGGTCTTCTACGGCAATGAAGAAGGCGAGTTCAAGGCCGTCGACGCTCGGACGGGCAAGATCCTGTGGCGCTTCTATGCGGGCTCGGGCATCGTGGCGGCGCCCATCAGCTATGCCGTGGGCGGCAAGCAGTACATCGCCGTCAGCGTGGGTCTGGGCGGTGAGTATGCTCTGCTTCCCGGCGAAGCCGGTAAAAACCTGCCGAACGAGGTCAATCTGGGCGGTTACCTGATCGCCTTTACGCTGGATTAACCAGACGAATCGCCGTAGCGGGCCTGGGATAGCCATTTCCTTGGGGAATCCTGGCCTCCCGGGCCTGCTTCCATCGACCGTGGGGCACTTCATCGAAGACTTTCGCGGGTGGGGAATCTAAGGGGTGCCTCACGGCCGACCTTCTCCGGCAGACGGGACGTCCGCACTCCCGCAGACGGGGACGTCTGCGCTACGGAAAAGGGGACGTCTGCGCTCCTCTTATCCGTTTCCTCTTTCTCTTCCCCCGTTTGCATTTCTGGGGGCGGACCCTCATCTTGTACCGAGAGTCCTCGTGGAGACCGCCCCGATGGTCCTCCGGACCGATGAATGGATCCGCCACCGGTTAGCCCGGACATGGCCCGTCTTTTTTCAGCGCTTCGGCCGTCTTCGACCCATCCAGCGGATGGTCATCCCCTTTGTCTTGGAAGGGCGGTCCTTAGTCGTCATGGCTCCGGCGGCCGCCGGTAAGACGGAGGCCGTTTTTGCCCCCCTCTTGGAGCTTTGCGTGGCCGAGGCGTGGTCGTCCCCGGCCATCCTGTACGTGGCTCCGACCCGTGCCCTCGTCAACGACATGTACCGTCGGTTAGAACCCCTGCCGACTTGGCTCCGGGTCTCTGTCGGACGCCGGACCGAGGACCATCGGGAAGTCTCGGGTACCCGATGGCCGACGGTCGTCCTGACGACGCCCGAGTCTTTGGACTCCCTCCTGTGCCGGTTTCCCCAGGCCTTGGCTTCTGTCCGAGCTTTGATCTTGGACGAAGTCCACTTGGTCCACGGGACCGACCGGGGTGACCAGCTCCGGGGACTCGTCTACCGTCTCCGCCGTATCGTCGAGCGGACGACCGACCGGCGGCTTCGGGGTTACGTGCTGTCGGCGACCCTGGATGCCCCCCGTCGGATCGGGCGTCACTACCTGGGGGACGGCTTCTTGGTCGTCCGGGACCCCGCCCTCCGGGGCTTCGAGACCCCGACCTTCGAGGCCTGGACTGACGAGCGGCAGGCCGCCGAGACGATCGTCCGATGGCTTCGGGCCCATGACGTGCAGAAGGCCCTCGTGTTCGTCAATACGAAGCCGGCGGCGGAAAAGATGGGGACGGCCCTGAAGCGGGCCTGGCCTTATCCGCAGCAGGTCTTCATCCACCACGGCCGCCTGCCGCGTCGGTCCCGCCTGGACGTGGAGACTGCTTTTCGGACCAGTGAGACGGCCATCTGCGTGGCGACGACGACCCTGGAGCTGGGCATCGACATCGGCGACATCGACGCCGTCGTCCTGGCCAGCCCGCCGCCGACCTTTGCTTCCTTTCTCCAACGCCTGGGCCGGAGCAATCGCCGGGCGGCCCTCATCCGGGCCCTGGCTTTTTACCGGGATGACGTCGAGCGGGCCCTCGTCGAGACCTTCTTTGCGATGGCTGAAAAGGGGCAAATGGAAACCCGGGCCTACGTTCCATCCCTGACGGCGGGGCTCCAACAGCTTCTCTCTTACGTCGTCCAGAAGCGGGGACCCGGCTCCTCTCGGACGGCCCTCCAGGAACTGACCCACGGGATGGGCCTCCGGGTCGACGTCGAAGGATGGCTTCAGCGACTCCTTCGGCAGGGTTGGTTGACCGTCTCCCAGGGCCTTTACCGGCCGGGGCCTCGACTCATGGCCGCCTTCGAACGGGGCTGGCTCCACTCTCTGATCGGGGACGTCGCCGACTCGACGGCCACCGTCATCGACAGCGAGGGCCACGTCGTCGCCGAAATCTTCTGGGACCCGACCGTGCCGCCGGGGTCGGTCCTGACGATCGGGGGTCGGACATACCGGGTCGAGCAGGTCCGAGGCTCGACGGTCATCGTCCGACCTCAATTCGGAGTGTCCGATTCGGCGGCGGCCCCCTTTCCGGCGGCCCCGCCCGTGTACTGGAGTTATCGGGTCGGTTCCGAGCTTCGTCCCCGCCTCTGGCCCGGCCTACCGCCTCATGTCGTGCCCGTCGTGCCGTCCGACGAGGGCTGGGTCGTCTTACACTGCTTCGGATACGTACACGGCCGGATATGGAGTCATGCCGTCGCTCACGCCAATCACTGGCGCGTCCTCCACGCCGACGCCGTCCAGACGGTCTTGGCCGCCGGTGCCCTGTACGATGCCGTGTGGAACCCGCCGGCCGCATCGGTCTGGTGGGCTTTACGCCAATGGCGGTCGGACCTGGAACGCCTGTGGGGCCAATCCCGCTTTTACCGCATGTTGAGTCCCCCCGAGCGGCTCCGGCACCTGGCCCGATGCCTCCGATGGAAGGCCTTCGCCCGCTTTCTGGACGGCCTGGACTGGCAGGTTCTCCAAGGATAGCGGGCCGGTTGGGCTCGGAAGAATCATGTCAGACCGACCTTTTTCATCGTCCGGGAAGCTCCATCTCTCTCCTTATCTGCATCTGCCGACTGTGTTTAGCCCGTTCGACACCGTGTCGAATTCTTTAAACACCCGGTCCTGGCCTGGCTGACGCCGGAGGCCTCTGTTTTTCACGCAGGATGAGCTTTTCCGGGACAACGGCACGGACCTTGCTCAAGGGTCGGGCCGGAAACGGACCCCCGTTTCCGAGCCTCAATCCCGGAGAAGGCTACGATGAAGCGATCGACCCACATGCGTTCCGCGGCCCTGTGGGGCCTGCTCTTGGGTCTGGCCGTCATCCTCGGGCACCTCTCGGCGCCCGCCGGATGGACCCAAGCGAACCCGCCTTCGGCGGAGAACCAGCTCGTCAACATCAACAAGGCCGGCGTGGAGGAGCTGACGAGCCTCCCCGGCATCGGACCTAAGATCGCCCAGCGCATCGTCGAGTACCGGACCCAGCATGGGCCCTTCAAACGAAAGGAGGAGCTCCTGAACGTGCAGGGCATTGGTCCTAAGAAGTTCGAGCGTCTCAAGGACCGGATCACCCTGTAGCGATTCGGGGTTCTGACCGGACCGTCCGGAGGGACGGCCTGTCCGGTCCCTCCGGCGGTCTTCTCAATTCAGGGACGTTCGGTTCGCGAGAACCCGGAATCGGTCCGGCTTTTCCGACTCTGCCGGAGCGCAGACGTCCTCATCTGCGGGAACGTAGGCCTCTGGCCCGCGCCGCACATTATTTATGGAACACGATCCAGAGGCCGGCGGCGATGAGGAGGCCCCCAAACATCCGTTCCAAGACGGTCCCCTGCAGAGAAATCGACAGGCGGGCACCCAGGTAGGCACCCAGGAAGAGGCCCACGGCCAGTAAGACAGCGTAAGGGATGCGAATGTAGCCATTGCGGTAATACTGGACGGCACCCAGCAGGCCCACGGGCAGGAGCAGGGCGGCCAGGGACGTCCCGACGGCCTCGTGAGGCGAGCACTTTAAAGCATACATGAGCATCGGGACGATGAGGATCCCGCCGCCGATGCCGAACATCCCGGACAACAAACCGGCGGCCGTTCCGATCACCAAGACGACGATGTACTTCACGGTCGGACCTCCCTGGACGAGGAGTGAACCGCGAGCGGCAAATCGGGAATCCTACCATCCCCGTTCGCGATTCGCTACTATGCGTCATCCGCTGTCAGACATGGACTGCTTTGTTGCGATTTCACATAGCCGTTCGAGCCGTGGGAATCCGGATGGATTTGGCTTTTCCGACCTTTCGAGGAGGACGATTTTTCAGGCTCCGGCAGATAGGCCGTTCGGCAGTCGGGCAGATGGCTGAAAAAGCCCTGGGGCGTTCCTTTCCCATCCAGGGCTCTATCGGCCTATTTGTCGACCTGCCCATCTGCCTTACTGCCCTATTGCCCTCCTGCAAAAGACCTGGACCTTGACCTGTCTCGGAAATGGTCCATACTTTTCTAATGGGTTCCCATTCGTTCAACCCTTTATCCCGGACGGACCGGGAAGACAAGCCCTGAAGGGCTGTGGAGCAAATCCCTCATGGCCTCACTTCACGGACGGCGAGGGGAGAATGCCTATGAATGCCCGCCCTACGGTCGAACTCCTCTTCGATTTTGGTCACCGGCAGTGGACCGGCCGTTTATTCCTCCCCGATACGGTCGGTGAGATCGTGACCCTGGAGGACGTCCTTACGCCTCTCAATGACGACCGGGAGTTCTTGCCGGTCGCGACGGCCGACCCGCCCTTTGTCTGGATCGTCAACAAACAGGCGCTCTGCCGGGCCCGTTGGAGCTTTGACAGTATCGCCGACCTGGAAAAACACACGCCCTGGGACCGTCGGGAGCGGGTCCGCATGGAGCTATATCCCGAGACGTCCCTGGCCGGTTACCTCGTCGTCGTTTACCAGCGGGAGAGTTTTTCCCGGGTCCAGGATTTCCTGAACATGCCTCATCGTTTCATTCCTGTCATCGATCAAAATCAACCATGGGTCTGGTTCATCAATAAGCGTCATGTCATACGCATCGGCCATGTGCACGATTAGAGAGCCGTTCGGTTCGTGAAAACCCGCATGGATTCGGCTTTTCCGACCCTTCGAAAAATCGGTGCTCGGTGCTGGGTGTTGGGTGCTGGGTGTTGGGTTCTTGAAAAAGGGACCTAACACCTAACACCGAGCACCCAGCACCCAGTACCCAACACCAAACACCCATTCTGTCTGAAAAACCGTGCTTCCCGGGCGATGGAAAAGGCCGTCCCGACGCCATTCTCGCGGGCCGAAGGGCTCTGTTAGATATGGGTGGGAAAGTAAGGACCCTGCCCGGATCGGGAAGGAGTCCCTCCAAGGCTTCCTCCTAATCCCTATTTCCCCGTCTGCCCACCTGCCCATCTGCCCATCTGCCGAATTGCCCAGAGGAAGGTACGCATGTCGACACGAGCCGCGTGGGCTTTGATCGTCGCCAGTTTAGCGTTCGGCTTTGTCCTCGGATGGGTCATCGCCGGGGGGCGTCAGCGAGTCGACCGTCCCTCGCCGGGCGAGATGAGTCAGCAGATGGCACCGGGGATGGCCAATGCCCCGGGTCGTGGGGCGACTTCGCCGGGGATGCCGGAATTGCCGCCGGACCATCCGCCGATCGACAAAGACTGGGCGCGCGACCCCGAGTGGCAGAAGGAACTCCAGGCGCAATTGAACCGAGTGCAACAAGACCCGAAGGATTGGCAGGCCTGGCGGGTCCTGGCCCGTTTGTACACGGTCGCCCAGCAGGTGGATAAGGCTCAGGAAGCTTACGGGAAGGTCATGGAAATCCGGCCGGATGACCCGGACGTGTATGCCGAGGTCGGCCTGTTTTACCTGAACGGCGGTCGCTTCGAGGAGGCCGAGCGCATGGCCGACCGGGCCCTCCAGTTGGCGCCGGACCACGCCGACGCTCTTTTCCTGAAGGGGTCTGTCCTTGGGATGTACCGCAAAGACCGGGCCGCCGCCGCCCGGGTATGGGAACAGCTTCTTCAGAAACACCCCCAATACCCGATGGCCGACTTCGTCCGCCAGATGATCGAGCAGATGAAGCGCCCGGCGGAGCGGACTCCATCTTAACGACTCGACCCGGTCCCGAGCCCGATGTGGAGCTGGCTCGCACGCGTCGTCCGTTGGCTGTTTTGGGTCCTCGTAGCGATCCTCGTGTGGCGATGGATTCGTGAATGGGTGCGGTCGCCCCGGGAGGCCGCTCGGCGGGCTCCCCGGCCGCCCGATGTACTCGTCCAAGATCCCATGTGCGGGACGTACGTCCCTCGCTCTCGAGCCGTCCAGGCCGCCGGTCCGACGGGAACCCTCTATTTTTGTAGCCGCCAGTGTGCGGACCGCTATATTCGTGAGCGACACTCGGCCTCTCGGCGCTCGTGAAGTCGGCCGACCGACGAGCGCCGGGGCGCACCGACACCCTTCATCGGTCAAGGGGGATCAGTCGTCCTTACCCGCTCCGGATCCGGAGGCGCCGGACTCCGATGGACCGGTGTCGGTCGATCGGCCTGAAGTAGTGCCCTTGCGAGCGTAGTCGGTGACATACCAGCCGGTCCCCTTAAACTGTAGGCCCGGCGGGAACAAGACCTTCTCCAGGGGTCCCCCACACCGTTCACAGGTCGTCAGGGGCGGGTCGGAAAATCGCTGTAAGCGTTCGACTTCATGGCCACAGCTATCGCATCGGTACACGTACAGCGGCATGGTCCTACCTCCTGGGCAGAAGGTTTGTTCAAGCTTTGTGCGACGTCACGTCGCCCCGCGATCCCCTCACTCCATCACGCCGTCTCTCTTCTCGGGCACCTCGAGGGCCCAGGGACGGATGTGGTTGGCGTCCGCCGTCGGGAGGGTCTCTGCTGACGGATAGGACCCCAGGGCCATCGGTAGGCCCAGCGTGTTGAACAACATCCCCATCACGGACGCCACCAGGGAAACGATGAAGCCCTGCTCCGACAGCATCCCAAAGAAGGGCGCGACCTGAAAAAATACGGCCTCTCGAAGGCCCAGGCCCCACAGACTGATGGGGACCAAGCTGGCGACCTGCACCAGCGGGACCAGTACGGCAAACCCGAGAAACGACGTCGGTACCTGGAAGGCCTGACCGATCAGCCAATAGTATAGGACCACGTCCAGTTGAATGACGATCGACCAGGCCAGGGCCCGGAGCATCGTAAGCCGGTTCCGTCGGTACGTCCTGAGGGCATCGTGGACCGTCTGAAGTTTCCGAAACAGACGGTCCCACGGCGCATGGCGCCGCAGACGTTGCCCCAACTTGTAGACGGCCGCATAGCCGACGACGGGGAGTCCCACGGAGGCCAGCGAAAGGAGAAAGACCGGCACGATGACAGGGCCAATGGCGGAAAAGAGACCCAGGCCCAACAGCAGGAGCATGGCGACGAGACCCATCCATCGCTCGACGATGACCGTCGTCGCCGTGACGCCCAGACGCCGGGTCCATTGACTGACCTGATGGATTCGGACGATGTCCCCCCCAATGGCCGTCGGCAGGAACGTGTTGTAAAAGGCGCCTTTCATCAAGGCCCATAGGGCCGCCGACCAGGGAAGCGAAATCGCCAGCGCCTGGAGTAAGAGTCGCCATCGAAGGACGCTCAGGCCCATCCCGATAAAGTGGGTCCCGAAGGCCAGGACTAACCACGTCGGCCGTCCCGAGTGGACTACGCTCCAAAAATGGCCCCAGTCCATCCGGTAGAACAGCCAGGTAATCAGGACGGACGTGACCCCCAACCGCAGGAGGAGCTTGCCCATCGCGCGCATCGGTCGCGAGGTCTTTGGCCTCATACCCGAGCCATCCCCGAGGGTCCAGACACCCCTCCCCGCCGCGACTCGAGCGTTCGGGAATTCGGCAGACCGGCCCTCGGCTTATCTGCTACCTACCTATCGGTTTATCCACTCAATACTCCAAAAATCCTCCTCTCCGAGGGACTGAAGAGATCCAATCGGGATTTTCATGAGCCGAACGACCCTATGATTCCATACTGCTGAATTCCCATTATGAGGGGGCGCCGGACTGGAACAGCCTGATCATAGTCCTTTCGTCCTGACCTGTCACCTGGCCGGTCGCCCCCTCTGCCTCCGGGGAGCGCGGTCCTACCAGGTGGCCCGCAGACTCAGTAGGACTTTCCGTTTCGGCAAGTACTGGGCTGGGTTAAAAGCCGTCGCCGTCGTGATAGGCACCCGCCGGTTCGTGAGGTTTTCTCCGCTGAGGGTCAGCCAAAGGTCGGGTCTCGAGCGAAAGCGCACGGCGACCTGTCCGTTGAGATACAGGTACGAGGGCATCCGGTCAGTCGTCGGAGACATCGGCATCGCGTGGGGCGCCCCGTGATCCTCATGCCCGGCTTCGGCGTGCTCGTGAACCGGCAGGCCGCTGGCCCAGGTCCCCGACAGGGACGCCCGAAGCCACGGCCGCGGGGCCGCCGTGATGATACCCGTGACCGTATGGCGTTGGTCCATCGGAGCGGGGAACTTGCCGGTCTCGAAGGGGCTTTCCATGGACCGAGCCCCGAAGCCGCCTGTCACGGGCCCATAGAAGTCGTGCCACGCCAGCGTGTAGTTCAAGATGAGGCTCACCGGGACGGACCGGCTTTCGAAACGGACTTGCGTCTCTATGCCCCGGACCCGCTCGGCCCGGAAGTTTACGTAAGGGAACCACTCGAGGGTGAAGTCCCCGACCGTCAACTCGTTCACCGTGTGGTACACGTTCCGACCGTACCGGTAAAAGCCGGCCGTTTGAAACGTCCAGGCTTCCCGGGTCCATCGGAATCCGACCTCCCAAGCATCGGCCACTAAGGGCCGCACGGGCGCCGAGTCGTGCGTGACCGAACTCAGCAGGTAGTTCTCGACCGGCGGCGACCACACCAGGCGACCATAACTGAGCAGGACCGAATAGGGACCGTCAGATGGGCCCAGGGTCACATTCAGCCGCGGCGACACGTGGCTTGCTGACTCCAGCGTCTGGACGCGATCCCACCGCAGACCGACATTCCCTCGGACCCACCGGGCAAGGGCCCAGTGCTGCTCGACAAACAAGCCCACCAGCCACCCGTCGTCCCGCGCATCTAACATCGGCGAAAGCATCGGCTCGTGGCTTTCATCCGTGTGGAGGCTTCTCCAATCGGACGGCCGCAGAAGTGTCATCATGTGATGGTCGTGAGTCGCCTCGGCCCGGAGGTCCAACGCTTCGTCCCAGGTCAGACGCCGGAGCTGGACGCCGCCTCGAAGGGTCCATTCGGGCCGCCACGTATAGCTGACGACTCCGTCCAGGTGGCCGACCCCGTCCCGGCGACGGCCTCGCCCCCAGAGGTGCTGACCGTCGTGAAGGGCCTCCAGTCGCTGGGTCTGGAGGGACCACCCCGTGCGAATCGACACCTGCCAGCGGTCCCCGACATAGTCCGTCTCGAAGAGACCGCTGACCTCCGTCAGACGGCTTTCTTGTTCCATCCGTTCGGGCGCCGCCGGGTCGAAGGGGATTTGAAAACGGCCTCCGTTGAACATGAGGGTCAGCGCCGACAGCCATCGGTCGTCCCATCGGTAGTCCCCACGGACAAAGAGCCGCAAGGCCCGACCCCGGTCATGAGTGACCTCCAGGGCCCGGGGCTGAAAGTACTCGTCGCTTTGAAGACCGGACAGGTTCGCATAGAGGCCCCACCGAGCACCGCCCGTCCCCAGGGCGAATCGGCCCAACCAGGTGCCCGGCAAGCCGCCGCCGACTTCGACCTGGCCCGTCGTGCCCTGCACGCCGAGGCCGCTCCGGGGGACGGCGTCCATCACGCCCATAAAGCGCCATCCGTATTCGGCCGCATAGCCGCCAGTCCGCAATTGAATCCAGCGGAACACGCTGGGGTCTGGACCGAGCCCAAAGATAGGGATCATCGTCCACAGCGTGGTCGTCCCGTTCATGTTGTAGCCGATGGCTGTCTCGGCACCCCGGATGTGGGCGATGTCATTGTGAGATCGAACGACACCCGGCGATGTCTCGGCTAAAAGGTCTTGAAGTTGCCAGCGGCGGCTCACAGCCACGTCCCCCATCAGGTTCGAGGAAAGGGCATAGGCCGTCGCGGCTGACTGAAGCTGTTCCCGGCCCTGGGGGATCCGGACCACGATAGTCCCTTCAGCCCGGGGAAACATCTCGTGGGGGATCCGGACGACGACGGTCGCCCGTTCGTTCGGTCGGACCAAGACTTCTCCAGACCCGACGAATCGGTCCAGATAGGCGACCTCGACCCGATACCGGCCGGCTGGAAGTAGGGCGTACCAGGTCCCGGCTTCCAGAAGGGTCGGGGCGGGCAAAGTCGGCCCGTCGGGTTCCACGGACCGAACCCGGACGGTTACGTCCTGAAGGGGCGGCTCGACCCGCACGAAGAGCTCACCCCACTGGGCCGCCCTGACGGACTGGACGCCCATCGTTAGTATCAAGAGGGTGCCTATGAACACGAAGGGGCCCGTTCGGAATGCCCCATTAAGGGTAGAGACCTGTATCCATCCATCGATCGACCGAGGGTTCATGCGCGACCTCCCCAGACGATAAAGGACAAGTTCCATAGAACTCGTCTCAAAATCCTCTCCCCGGGAGAATTCATTTCAGAAACCCTCTCTCTGTGGGAAAGGGTCGGGTGAGGGCCGGAATCCGGGCCCTTGGAGACGAGTTCATGGACAGATAGACGGCGCCTACGATAAGGCGCCCCACGTATGAAGACCTGACGCCGCGACCCGCCGGGTTCCAAGACGGGACACCCAAAGCGTCAGGATCGACCGAACGTGAGGGATTCTGGATCAAGCCGATGTCCGGGGAGGCGGCTCGGGTAAGTCGGGTGGGCTTTCAAATCGGGATAAGAAGGTGCCTATCCCGCTTTCGAAAGCGGCAGGGGGCTCAGGTGTCCAGGAAAGAGAAGAAGGCTCGACCCAAAGGGTCAGGTAGGCCAGCCCGGCCTCGGGATAGCCCCTCCATCGACAGGTTTCCAGACGGGGAACCGAGGAAGTCGGGTGACAACAGCAGACACCATCGCTACAACCGCAGGTGTGGGCCGGTGTCCCATAGATGGCCATCCCCAAGAGGAAGACTCGCAAGGCGATCCCGACGGCCAAGAGGACCGCCGTCCCGCGCATCCACAACCGCCCTACCTTCCGACGGCACCGTCGATCTTGCATCCGACGACTCCAGAGTCATGCATGTTATCCTACCGATTGGGGGGCTTTCCGTCAAGCTGGGGCCTTGGGATCGTGACAAGAAAGTCGGTTCGGTAGGAGCGGTCCGTCGAGTCGCTCCTTATGTGTCAGTCGCACGTCATGCTGACAACTGGACGGTCGCCGCATATGCCGATAAAATCAATCGAGTAGTGTAAAATGGGTATCTTGCGTTCGGGATAATACGTTCCCTGGGACCGGGCGCCGGCATGGTTGCCGGTGCCCTGGAGTATCCTGTCCAAGCGTGTTCGGGGTGCCAGGATCGGGGAACATCCCGATCGAGGCCGCCGGATGGCTTGACTCCGATACCGAAGACCGAATGTTGAGTATTCGCCATACGGGATTATATCTTTGAAAATGTAGAGACCGGGAATCGCACGGATGCGGCTGGCCGACCTCTATCAAGCGTCCGACCAAGAGCGGCGCCAGGCCCGAAAACGGGGCATTTTACTGGCGACGGCCGGCTATCTACTGGCCCTGGGGGTTCTCCTGTTTTTACGCTTTGTCGGCATCGCTCGATTTTCGATGACCCAGTGGCTGGAGGCCCTCGGGTGGACGGTAGCGACCCAAGCCGTCTTGTGGTCGGTCCCTCACTTCGGATGGGACGTCCTCTTGAAGTGGGACCGGCATTACATTTACGTCCCGATGGTCGTGGCGGCCTTCTTGCTAAATGGCTACATCTACATGGCCCCCGAGAGCCGATTCATCCTCATGATGGCTTGGTTTGCCGCCCTGCTGTATACGGCCGGCTATGCCGGCTTCCTGCCCGTCCTGACCCTTAGCCTCCTGTTTGCGGCTTGCTACGTGGTCGTCATTTTTGGGCTGACGGACCCGGCCCATATCGGGTCGGTGGAGTTTGAGCTCATTGTCGTGGGTGCCTTTCTCATCATTACGGCCTATGCGGCGGTCGTGTTTGAGAGTCTCCGACGGGACCGCCGGGCCATGAAACAGCTCCAGCGCCAGCTTCTGGAGATTTCTATCACGGACCCCATGACGGGGCTTTACAACTACCGAGAGTTCTACCGTCGCCTGCGGGAGGAAATCCACCGAGCCGAACGCTACGGCCGGTCCTTCACGCTCTTGATCGTGGACATCGACCGCCTGAAGGCCGTCAACGACCTATACGGCCATCTCAAGGGGGACGAATTGATCCAGCAGGTCGCCCGCCTGATCAAGGAAAACGTTCGACCCAGCGATGTCGCTTATCGTTACGGCGGGGATGAATTCTTCGTGCTCCTCCCGGAGACGCTTCCGGAGGGGGCCCGGACCGTGGCCGATCGTCTCAGCCGTGTCATCGCCGCCGCCCCCTTCCCAGTCCAGTCGGATCAGGTCATTCATCCTACGGTGAGCATCGGACTGGCCGCCTACCCTGAGCATGGCCGGACGACCGAAGAAATCATCGCGGCCGCCGACCGCGCCCTCTATGCCGCCAAGCAGGCCCGCTCCTCGACGTGACGACGTGAAGGCGTGAGGGGGGTCGACTCTATCCGTCGGACCCCTGCAGACGGGGGCGTCTACGTTCCCGCAGACAGGACGTCTGCGGTCCCGACGGGCTCATCGGCCCAGGGCTTGGAATTGGCGTCGGTCGATTCGAAAGCGTACAATCATGTCCGACATGTCCGAGACCTGTAGACTCCACGGAGGTCTTCGATGGCGGCATCGAAATCTTCCGCTGTCCTGGCGGGGCCGGCCCTGATCCGGCTGAGTGCGGGCTTGCTCATAGCCCTTCTGCATGGATGGCCGAAGGTCCTGGCCGCTTATGGATACTTTGTCCACGGTCAGGAGTGGCGCTTCATCAAGACTGTCGAGGACATCGGGTTTCCAGCGCCGGTCCTGTTTGCGATGCTCTCGACCCTGACGGAATTTGTGGGGGGTCTCCTGTTGGCCATCGGCCTCTTGACCCGCTATGCGGCCTTCTTTCTCCTATTCAACATGGCTGTGGCCGTATACCGCAATGTAAGCCGGGGCTCGTTGGATGAACTGGCATTGATGTATACCCTCATTGCCCTTGCGTTCTTAATCTACGGCGGCGGGGCCTTTTCCCTGGACAGCCGCCTGCGAAAGTCCTCGGCGTGATAAGGGTCCCAGGTTCCGGATGCCGGGTCTCGGAGAAGGACCACAGACCACGGATTGCAGACCCGCCCCGATCATCTGGCCATCCTCGTCTTGAGACGAGGCGATTTTTGGCGCCGGTGTATGTCTGTAGTTTATGGTCTGTGGTCCTTTTCTAAGACCTGAGACCGCCTCTTGTGTCTCCCACGTCATGTCGTGTATCCTGAAACCGCTTCCAGAGGCCTGTCATGGCTCATCCCGTCGCCATCCTCAGTGCGGCACGGACGCCCATCGGGAACTTCGGCGGCGTGTTTCTTCCGCTGACAGCCGTCGAACTGGGTGTGTGGGCCGCCCGGGCGGCCATCGATCGGTCAGGCCTCGAGCCTTCCGACGTCGAGCTTACGATCATGGGCATTGCCCGGCAGGCCGGATGTGGCCCGAATCCGGCCCGCCAGGTCGCCTATCGATGTGGCGTGCCCGTCGACCGGCCGGCTTTTACCGTTAACATGGCGTGTGCTTCGAGTCTGCAGGCCCTCATCTCAGGCGTTCATGCGATTCAGATGGGTGATGCTCGCGTCGTGTTGGTCGGCGGCATGGAATCCATGAGTCGTGTGCCTTACATGCTGGACCGGGCTCGCTTCGAGGGGTATCGCCTCGGCGACGGCGTCCTCATCGACGGCAACTACCGGGACGGGTTCTTGGACCCCCTGAGTGGCCTCCTGATGGGTCAAACGGCCGAGAACTTAGCCCGGCGATACCGCATCTCTCGGGAAGAA
>JAUQPV010000307.1 GCA_030550225.1 Acidobacteriota bacterium
TTCACCGAGGCCGGTCGTCGGGCCCTGGCCCGACTGGACCGCCGCCTCCGCCGAGACGGCCACCGCCTCAATCCCGGTACGACGGCCGACCTTGTCGCCGCCGCCCTCTTTGTGATTCTTTTGGAAGATGAACAACGAACCGCAAATGGCGAATAGTGCCCCATCGGCCCATCTCCTTACCCCCCTTCCTATCTTGCATCTTGCATCCTACATTTGTATCCTGCATCTCGTCCTGCGTCCCGGGAGCATCGGGATGGAACGGTTTCGTATCACCATCGCTAAAGAATACCTGGGGTTCTGTGCCGCCCACTTCATCACCTATGAGGGTCATCTCTGCGAGGCGCTCCACGGCCACAACTACCACGTCCGTATTACCCTGGAGGGACCCATCGACGAGAACTGCTACGTGATGGACTTCATTCGGGTCAAGAAGATGATGAAGGCCATTTGCGACGACCTGGACCATCGAACGCTCCTTCCCTTGAACAATCCTCACTTGGTCTTGGAAGCGGCCGACGACCGGGTGTCGGTCCGCTACAAGCACCGGCTCTTCGTCTTTCCTCGAGAGGACGTCGTCCTGCTCCCGATACCTAACACGACGGCCGAGATGCTGGCCCGGTACCTGTGTGATCGGGCTCTCGAAGAGCTGGCCCGGATGGGGGCCCCGCCCCTTCAGATGGTTGAAGTCGAGGTCGAAGAGGCCCCCGGCCAGTCCGCCATCTACCGGCGAGATTTTCAGCCGGTATGACGGCACGGTGGGACAAGACGACAGGGCCTATCGCGCATAGGTCTACGGCCTACGAGCCATGAGCGATGAGCCTTGGTTTATCAAGCCTGTGGTCATGGCGGCCCGTCCTTACGAAACTTAGAGAGCGTGAAGCCCCATGGCGGAAGTGACGGTTTACATCGCCTTAGGCAGCAACCTGGGTGACCGGCGGAGCAACCTCATCGAGGCCATCCGCCAGCTTCGCCAAAAAGTCCAGGTCGAGCGGCTGTCGTCGGTCTACGAGACCGAACCGGCCTACGTCACCGACCAACCCCGGTTTCTCAACATGGTCCTGCGGGGCCGGACAGAGCTTGCGCCCCGAGAGCTCCTGGACTTCCTGAAAGGCATCGAGCGACGGATGGGCCGCCTGGCCGCTGAACGTTACGGGCCTCGACCTATCGACTTGGACATCTTGCTGTACGATGACCTGCGGGTCGACGAGCCGGACCTGACGATTCCCCACCCGCGACTGACGGAGCGGGCTTTCGTCCTGGTCCCGCTGGCCGAGATCGACCCGGATTTGGTCCTGCCGGGTCAGACGGAGCCGGTTGCCGCCCTGGCCCGCCGCGTCGAGGGCGTCGGCCGGGTCGTCCGGGTCGAACGGGGCCTGAGCATCCGGCTTATCCGGGACGTTCAGGAAGAGCCGCCGCCCGTCCGTCTCAGCTTAACGAAGGCTGGCGTAACAGGCATCCGTCGCGTCATCCGTCTCCAGGGCCCGACCGGCGATGAACTCTTTGAGGCCGAGATGGACCTCTACGTCGAGCTTCGGCCCGACCAGAAGGGCGTCCACATGTCCCGCTTCAGCGATACCATCGAGGAGATCTTTGGAGAGATCGAAATCGAGTCGGTCTCGACGCTGGAGCGGCTGGCCGAGCGGATCGCCCTGCAACTCTTACGGGACCAGCGGACGGTCCGGTCGGACGTCCACATCCGGGCCCGCTTCCCGCAAGAGCGCTTCACGCCCGTCTCCGGCAAGCGGACTCAGGAACTGTACACCCTCATCGGGATGGCGGCGGCGACCCAACGACGGGTCGTCCACCTCGTCGGCGTCGAGGCCGAGGGCCTGATGGCCTGCCCCTGTGCCCAGGACATGATGGCGGCCTACGCCCGGGAGCACCTGGCCGAAGCCGGCTTCTCGCCCGAGCAAATCGACCGCATCCTGGCCGCCGTTCCGACGGCGACCCACAACCAGCGGGGCCGAGGCATGCTCCTCGTCGGAAGCGATGTGACCATCGACGCCCGTGACCTCGTCAGCATCGTGGAAAATGCCATGAGTAGTGAAAACTACGACCTGCTCAAGCGGCCCGACGAGCTGTTCGTCGTCGCCAAGGCCCACCGGCGGCCCCGCTTCGTCGAAGACGCCGTCCGGGAGATGATCCTCGGCCTTATCGAGTTATACCCGGATCTGCCCGACGACACCTTCGTCCTGGCCCGCCAGACGAACATGGAGTCGATCCACAAGCACGACGTCTACGCCGAGCGGTCCGGCACGCTCGGCGAACTCCGTCGGGAACTCGCCGGCCCCGATTACGTCACGCCCCACACGACCCTCGACGCTTGGCTCCGGGCCCGACTGGAACAGTAGGGTGGTACGATTCCTTACTGTCTACTTTACAGATGAAATCAAGCGAGGTTTCAAGCTATGGCCGACCGGGTGATCCTTTGGTACGACCGGGAGAGGGATTACTTAGAAGTGACCCTCGAGCGCCGGCCTGGCTGGTGGCGCACGACGGACGACGATGCCGTGATGGTGAAAGTCGATGAACAGGGGCGAATGATCGGCTTTTCCGTGCAGGGCCTGAGTCGGAAAGACCGGCAGGAGGTCTGCATTCCGACGGCCGAGCGGGTCACGCCCGAGCCTTAGGCCGATTTGCGCCGGCTACTCCCCAACCCCCAAATCCGCATCCCACTCTCTATCCCGACCGTCGGGCGTACATCCGGCCCAGGGCCACCGTGCGGGCCGCCAGGTCCTGGAAGCGGACCCGCTCGTAGCCGATGACATAACTCTCCAGACTGTCTCCCAGGGGTGCCCGCCAGCGCTCGGGAATCGCCAAGGCCCCCTGGACCGTCCCGAGGATGGCCCCGACGATGCCGGCCGTCGTGTCCGTGTCCCCACCACACTGGACGGCCAGGGTGATGCTCCGGCTGAAGTCGCCCTCGCCGAACCACAGGGCCACGAGGACGGCCGCCAGGTTCGGAAAGGTATGGAGCCAGTGGTACGTGGAGAGGATCTCGGCCTCGACCTGCGCCCACGCCTCGGCCCAGTCCGACGCCTCGGCGCACCATCGCAGGACCTGCCGAGCGACGGCCATGAACTGACTCCGGGGCGGCACGAAGTGTAAGGCAATCTCGATCAGGCGGCGGGAGTCCGACTCGACGAAGGCGGCGGCGGCCATCGCCGCAATGAACAACGCTCCGTAGACGCCCTCCGTCTCGTGGGCGATGACGGCGTCCCGGTAGGCCAGCTCGACGGC
>JAUQPV010000308.1 GCA_030550225.1 Acidobacteriota bacterium
CGAGGGACTGGCCACCTCGACGACCAGGACGGGCCGGACCTTCAAGGGGCTCCCCCGAGCCTGGGGGACGTCCTCCGGCGCCAGGACGAACAGGTCCGGCTCCCGCGTGACTTCGGGAGATAACTGCACGGCCGCCGGTCTCGTCAGGACTTTCCCCCAGCTTCTAACTTCACAGTAGCCAGCCAGAAGGCGGTACAGAAAGCCGACCCGATCTTGGTGTTCAGCCGATGCCGGCGAGTACACGATGACCTCCCCGTAGGCGAATTCCCACCGGGCGTGCTCCGGGGCCTCCCGGAGGTACCGCTCCAGGGTCCAGCCCCCCAGGCGGACGACGTACGGCTCCCGGACGACTTCCTTCCGTTCATCGACGACCATGACCTTCATGGGGGGTCCTCGCGATTCAGGGACTCTGGGGTTTCATCCTACATCTTCTGCCCGCCGTCGGCTATCCTGGGCCAAGAGCCAGCGGGACGGTGCCTGCGCCCTACCTGTTTCCCTCCTGCTCGAGCAATTCATCCAGCCCCCGAGTATGCTCATGGAGATGAAGGATCGCCGCACTCAGCTCCCCTGATAGATCCTCGATTTGCTCCTCCCGAAGGTCCGGGCGTTCCAATTGGGCGATGCGTTACCCTCGGCTTTAGCCCTATGGTACCGCCGCTTTCCCAAAGGCCCCTCCTAAAGGGGTATTGTAGGCCCTGGGTCCACACCTGTCACCTCGACCAGCTCCTCGGGTAGGGGATGGACCTGTCGGGACCTCGTCTCTCTCGGTGGTTAGAGAGCCATCGTCTTCCCGGATTCTCGCCTTGCTCACGACGTGTCGGCCTCGTCGGACAAGAAGCCCTGGCGGGTCAGGTACTCGATGATGCGGCGGGCGTTCTCCTCGGGCGAGTGGTGGGCCATGTCGGCCACGAGGTCCGGCGCCAGGGGCGGCTCGTAGGGGTCGTCGACTCCCGTGACGCCCCGGATTTCACCCCGCCGGGCCCGGGCGAACAGACCCTTGGCGTCCCGCTGTTCGCAGACCTCGAGGGGCGTGTTCACGTAAACCAAAATGAAGCGGTCCTCGCCGACCATGCTTCGGACCCGGTCCCGCGTGGCTTCATAGGGGCTCACGGCGGCCGCCACGACGGCGCCCCCATGACGAACGACCTCGGCGGCGACGAAGCCGATCCGCAGGATGTTAGCGTCCCGGTCCTCCCGGCTGAAGCCCAAACCCTTCGACAAGAGGGTCCGGACCTCATCGCCGTCCAGCAGGGTGACCGGCCGGCCCCGTTCCAGGAGCATGGCCGTCAAGGCCTCGGCGAGGGTCGACTTGCCGGCGCAGGGCAGACCCGTCAGCCATACGCAGAAGCCCTGCCGATGGCGGGGTGGATACGCTCGGGCCAAGATGTCGGCGACCTCCGGACGCGTGAACCACGCCGGCAGAGGCTGGCCGTTGGCCAAGTAGTCCTCCCGGACCTGCGTGCCCGAGAGGGACCAGACCCGACGGCCCGGCGGGACCCGGCGGGCTTCTTCGTATCGGTCCTCGTCGGGCAGGTAGACGACCTCGTCGAAGGCGATCATCTTCACGCCGATCTCGGCCTCGAAGGAGGCGAATAACTCCTGCGCGTCGAAAGGTCCGTAGAAGGGCCGGCCCGTCGAGTCCCGCCCTGGACTGGCGTGGTCTCGACCGACGATGAAGTAGTTGGCCCCGTAGTTCCGTCGGATGATGCCGTGCCAGACGGCTTCCCGGGGGCCAGCCAGGCGCATCGCCAGGGGGAGGAGGCTCAAGAGCGTGCGGCCCGGGTCATAGTAGCGTTCGACGAGGACCTTATAGCATCGGACCCGGGTGTAGTGGTCCACGTCGCCCGGCTTCGTTAGGCCGACGACCGGATGGATGAGCAAGACGCCCCCGACCCGTTCGGCGGCGGCCTTCGTGATCCACTCGTGGGCCCGGTGGATGGGATTCCGGGTCTGGAAGGCGACGACGTTCGAGGCGCCCATCGCCTCGAGCCGGCGGCGGACCTCCCGGGGCGGGAGCCGGAGTTCGGGAAAGTCGTAGTACTTAGGTAGGTTCAAGACCTTCAGGGGACCGCTGACGTAGTACCGCCCCCATGACGCCATCTCGGCGACCAAGGGGTGGTGCGGGTCGGTCGTCCCGTAGACCTGCCGGGCCTCGACGGTCAGGTCCCAGGGGAAGACCTCCTCGACAGTCAGGACAGCCAGGATTTCATTTTTCGGGGATCGCAAGACGACGTCCTGCCCCAGGGACGGCGGGTCAGACACGGGCAGGGTGACGGGGATCGGGAAGACGAGACCGTTGGCCAGCCGCATCTCTTCCAGGACCCGCGTGTAATCGGCCTGACCCATGAACCGGTCCAGGGGCGAAAAAGCCCCCGTCGCCAGGAGCTCCAGGTCGCAGACCGACCGCCAGGACAGTTGGATGCTGGGTAAGTGCTTAGCCCGCTCGAGCCATTCCGCCCGCTCGCCGTCGGTCACGAGGAGGTCCACCAGCCGGCCCCCGTATGGTTCGATGAGGCGACTCCCTTCCGGATGCGCCATCGTTGCTCTCCCGGATGGATGGTTTTGCGGAAAGCCGAAAAGAGCGGGGCAGGGTAGGGGGACAAAATACAGAGGCAGGCTACCGGGATGCAAGATGGGGTGCAGATTGCCGGATGGCGAATTGCGGATTGCGAATTGGCGGGGCAGGCGTTCGGTGCCGGGTGTTAGGCTATCCCAAGTTGTGGTCTACCGGGCAGGTGGGTGACTCCCGACCCTCAGAACGCCGGCCATCATCCCGGTGCCCGTCTCCAAAGCCTGTCGTCATGTCGGCGTCCATGTGCGGTTGGCCCTCTGTGCCCGACCCCTGATCTCGTGAGTGCCTGACAAAACATCCCCTCCCCGCGAGAGAGACCAGGGGTGAGCAACTGTCTTCAAAGTCAAGATCCTTTATTAACCTCCATGGAAAGGGTATTAGGTGGGTTGGAAGACCGGCGACCAGGGCGTTCGATGGCGGACGATGGCATTCAGGATAGACAGGAGCTTTCGCATACAGGCCGTGAGAGCGACCTTTTTGGGCTTGCCGCGCTGGAGGAGGCGATGATAGAAAGCTCGGAGGACAGGATTGGGGCGGCTGGCGACCCAGGCGGCCATGTAAAGGGCGTGGCGGACGCGGGCCCGACCGCCATAGATGCGACGGCGGCCCCGGTGGGCGCCGCTGTCGTGGT
>JAUQPV010000309.1 GCA_030550225.1 Acidobacteriota bacterium
TCTTTCACCTAATGCCGAACACCGGATGCCCAATCCCGAATATGGAGGCCTGCCCTTGCGAGGCCGGCGGATAGGGGTCAGTTTGTGGACGCTGGGATGGCTGATGGGGATGGTCCCGGCCGTTTTCTGCGTTCTTCGCCGTAGCCCCTTTCCACTGCCCGACTGCCTTGCTGCGGAGTTGGTGCCTATGGTCCGAAGAACCGCAATCCTCATCGCCTTGCTCATCGGTTGGACTCTTGGAGCCAGCGGTCTGGTCTCGGCCATGGCGGGTCCGGCCGATCCCCTGGCGCCCCTGATCGAGGAACTTCGGGCCCAGAACCCGATGCTCCGGCAACTGCGGGCCGAGATTGCGGCGGCCCAGCAGAGGGTCGCCCCGGCCGGGACGCTCCCGAACCCGATGATCACCGTCGGCGGGATGAGTATCGGTCGGCCCGTCCCGGGCGCCGAGCTGGGTCGGGAAGAGATGGCTCAGCAGGGCATCGGGATCGTCCAGGGCCTGTCCTTTCCCGGTAAGCTCCGTCTGAGCCAGGAAGTGGCCCGACGGGAAGTTGCCGTCCGAGAGGCCCGCCTGCGGGTCGCCGAAGTCGAACTCATCCGCCAGCTGAAGGACCGGTACTACGAGCTGGCTTTCCTGAATCGATGGCGGGAGATCCTCCTCCAGAGTCAGCGCCTCCTTCAGGTCCTCCAGGCGGGCGCGCAGGCCCTGTATGTGACGGGGCAGGAAAGTCAGCAGAGCGTCCTCCGGGTCCAGTCGGAGCTGACCCGTCTCCAGTCGGAACTCTTGGACCTGGAGCGGATGCAGGGGGAGGTCATCGCCCAGTTGAACGCCCTCCTGGGACGGGGACCCCGAAGCCCGTGGACGGTCCCGGTCGAGCTACCGCCGCCGGGGGTCGAGAAGGCCGTCGGGTCGGCCGAGGCCGATGACCCGGAACTTCTGCCGCCTGAAGCGACCTTCTACGAGCAGGCCCAGGCCCGGAATCCGGAACTGCAGGAAGTTCGGGCCATGCTGGAGCGAGATGACCAGATGGTCGCCCGGATGCGGCGGGACCTGTATCCAGACCTATCATTCATGGCGGGCTACTTCCATCGGGGCGGTCTGCCGCCGCTGTACGAAATCCGCATCGGCCTGGAGATTCCGGTCTTTTTCAAGCGGAAGGAGGTTCCCCGCATCGAGGAGGCCCTCCAGATGAAGGCCGCCGACGAGGCCATGTTGCAAGCCCGCTGGCTCGACGTGTCCCAGCGGATCCGAGAAGCCTATCTTCAGGCGACGACAGCTGTCCAGGTGTGGCGCCTTTATCATTCCACGCTCCTGCCCCAGCTCCGGACGACCCTCGACAGCGGTCTGGCGACGTACCGGGTCGGCAAGCTGGCGTTCGTCCAAGTCCTGGAGACTTGGCAGGCCCTCCTGGCGGCCGAGGTCGAGACGGCCCGTCAGTTAAAGGCCTTTTACCAGGCCCGGGCCCGGCTGGAAGCATTAATCGGTGAGGCAGGTGGGCAGGTCGGCAGATAGGCAGTTTCAGAAAGCAAGGAGTCAAGTTTTGTCGGAGTCTTCGTCTTATACTTCCTGACTTACCTTCTTGCCTTCTGACTCCTTGCCTTCTATGCCCATCGGCCGCACGGCCCAATTGCCGGACTACCGAATTGCCCTACTGCCTTATTGCCTTACTGCCCCATTGCCAATTTCGGAGAGGAAGGTCATGCGGATACGACCGTGGATGTATGGACTCATCGGATTGGGAGTCCTGCTGGCCGTCGTCGCGGCGGTCGGCTTCTATCGACGAGGCGGCTTGAAGTCTCCGGAGAGTCCATCCGGTCCTCAACAATTGCACGCAGACCACACGCCCATGCCGACGCCGGCCGGCGAGCGGAAAATCCTGTACTGGTACGACCCGATGCACCCGTGGATTCGGTCGGACAAGCCGGGGAAGGCGCCCGACTGCGGGATGGACCTCGTCCCCAAGTATGCCGACGAGGCCGGTCCCGAGGAAGCGCCCGGGGCCGTCTACATTTCCCCGGCCCGTCAGCAACTCATCGGTGTCCGCACGGGTCCCGTCGTCCGACGTCCTGTCCAAAAGGTCCTCCGGACGGTCGGGATCGTCGCCGTCGACGAGACCCTGATCCATCACATCCACACGCGCATCTCCGGTTGGGTCCGCCACGTGTACATCAACTTTACCGGCCAGTTCATCCAGAAAGGGGAGACCGTCCTGGACATTTACAGTCCCGACGTCCTGGCGACCGAGCAAGAGTATGTGCTGGCCCTGCGTTTGCGAGACAGCCTCCAGGACGCCGACCCCGAGGCCCGTCGGCAGGCTGAGCAAGCCGTCCGGGACGCCCTCCAGCGCCTTCGTCTGTGGGACATCCCGCCGGACGAGATCGATCGCCTCGAGCGGACCCGCCAGCCCGCTGAGGTCGTCCATATCCGGACCGACATGACCGGCTATGTCATGGACCTTAATGTCCGCCACGGGATGTACGTCACACCCGAGATGGAAATTTACAAGATCGCCGACCTCCGGCGGGTGTGGGTCCAGATCGTCGTGTACGAGTCGGACCTGGAATTCGTTCAGGTCGGCCAGGCTGTCCGCGTCACGGCCCGGAGTTATCCGGACCGGGCATGGACGGGCGTCGTCGACTACGTCTATCCCGACGTGGACCCCCAGACCCGCACCGTCAAGGTCCGGTTGAGCCTGCCGAACCCAGGCTACATCCTGAAGCCTGGCATGTACGTAGATGCCGAGCTCCAGCGGGACCTGGGGGAACAACTCGTCGTCCCGGTCGAGGCCGTCATCGATACGGGCGTCCGTCAATACGTCTTCGTCGTCCGGGAGGGCCACTACTTTGAGCCCCGGGCGATTCGCACCGGCGCACGGGTCGAGGACGGGTACGTGGTCCTCGAGGGCCTCCAGGAGGGCGACGTCGTCGTGACGTCGGCCCAGTTCCTGATCGACTCGGAGAGCCAACTCAAGGCGGCGTTGGAGGCCTTCACGGCGCACGGGGAACACGGCCGATAGGAGGTGTCAGGTGTTGGGTATTGGGTGTTGGGTGCTGGGTGTTGGGTGTTAGGTGTTGGGTAAGTACAGAGGGGTTTGCATGAAAACCTATGGGAGAATGGCTAACCCTGACAGGAGGAGTCCCCATGGGTCCCCCGACGATTCGAAGCTGGCAGGATTTGG